>DATDEG010000235.1:0-3089 GCA_036523465.1 bacterium | reverse complement strand
GGCGACGCTGGGAGCGCGCAGCCCGCGACGCCAGGCAGCTATGGCGAAGCACCGAGCGGCTACCGCCTCCCCGAGGGAACGCGTCTCGGACGGGTACGTCTCCAGATCGCCGACCTCGCCCGCTCGCTCGCCTATTACGAGGGGACGCTCGGCATGCGCGTGCTGCGGCGCGACTGGGCGAGTGCGCTGCTCGGGCCCCAGGGCGCCGACACCCCTCTCGTCGAGCTCCACGAGCGCGCGGGCGTGCGGGCGGTGCCGCGCCGGACCCGCACCGGGCTGTTCCACTTCGCCATCTTGTTGCCGGATCGGCCGTCGTTGGGGCGACTCGTACGCCATCTGGGGGAGCTGGGCGAGCGGGTCGGATCGGCCGATCACCTGGTCAGCGAGTCGCTGTACCTCCAGGATCCCGACGGTCTCGGCATCGAAGTCTACGCCGACCGCCCGCGCGGGACGTGGCGCCGGATCGGCCGCGAGCTGATGATGGCGACCGATCCCCTGGATGTGGCCGGACTCCTACACGAGGCCGGCGCCGATGCGTGGACAGGGATGCCGGACGGAACGGTGATGGGCCACGTGCATCTGCATGTGGGGGACCTCGCCGCCGCGTCTGCCTTCTACTCGGAGGCACTCGGCTTCGATCGCATGGTATGGCAGTACCCCGGTGCGCTGTTCCTCGCGGCCAGCGGTTATCACCACCATCTCGGGACCAACACCTGGGCGGGCAGCGGCGCGACCCCGCCTACGCCGCAGGAGGCGCAGCTGCTCGAATGGACCGTCGAGCTGCCCGACCGGGCGAGTCTGGACGCTGCGTTCCAGAGTCTCGGACGCGCGGGATATCCGGCGGAGTGGGGCGAGGTGGTTGGAAGCGGACCGGTGCTCGTGACGCACGATCCATGGGGGACGCACGTCCGGTTGCAGTCCCGAGCAGCCGTTGGGGCGTAAAGAAGCCGGGCGCGATGTTCCGCGCCCGGCTGAGCCTGCAGTCTGCACTTATTGCTTCGGGGCCACCACGACTTCTGTGGCCACCAGAATCCGGAACGCGTCACGACGGTTCTGCGCCATGGCATCTTCCGAATCGCCCGATGCGAGGGGCTGCGTCTCGCCACGGGTTTCGAGGTCGATCCGGCTCGTCGCCACGCCCTGCGCGACCAGGTAGTCCCTGACCGCTTCGGCACGCCGTGTGCCGAGCGCGAGGTTGTAGGCGCCGGTGCCGCGTTCGTCCGTGTGCCCCACGATGAGAATACGCATCGTCGGGTTGAGTTGGAACACCTTGACCTTGGCGTCAAGCGCTGCGCGGGAATCGTCGGTGAGATCCGACTTATCGTACGCGAAGTGCACCAGCTCCTGCATCGTCGTGGACGACGCCTCCGTTACAGCGCCGGACGACGTCACGGTCACGGTCGTGTACCCGGCAACAGCGCCGGAGCTCGCCCTGATCGTATTGGTATACACCCCGGGCTCGGTGCCCGCGGTGAACAGACCCGCAGGGGTGATCGTGCCGCCACCGGCCACGATGGACCAGGTGGGCAGGAACACGAAGTTGTTGCCGGCGGAGTCCTTACCCTGGGCCAGGTACTGTCGTGTGGTCGTGGCCAACAGGGAGTCCGGACCAGCGGGGGTAATGGTGATGGTCGACAGCACGGGCGGCGGCGCGGTCACTTTCACCGATGCGCTACCTGAGATATTGCCGTCGGTGGCCTTGACCGTGTTGAGGAAGGTCCCCGGCGTGGGACCCGCGGTGAAGAGCCCCGCGTCGGTGATGGCGCCACCGTTCGCCACGACGGACCACTTCGGCGTGATCGCGAAGGGGTCGCCGCGGGCGTCCCGGCCCTGGGCGGTGAACTGCTGGCTGGCGTGGGCGACTACGCTGGTATCGGGTGAGACCAGAATGGACGCCAGTCTGGCGTGGTAACCGCACGCCGTCGCCAGTAACCCGACGACTGCGACCGTGGCAACGAGGGTCGCTCGGTTCTTCCTGATATGCGTCATAGAAATGCTCCTGACTGCCTTCGTGTGATGAGGACCTGCCGGTGCAAACCGCCTCCCGGACTGCAGTGGAGAAGAGGAGACTGCGCGCAGACTACCGCATGTGCGCACGGCGAGCTATCCATCGTAGTAGTGACGGTGAAATTGCGATGCTCGGCCGATGACGGCCGCACCATGACAGGAGGAAGGCGATGACTGAACCCTCGGATGCGCGGGAATATCTCGCTGACCGGCTCGCCGGCGCCCGGGACCTCTATCTCCTCGCCCTCGCGGTGGGCGTGCGTGGAGACGGCGTGACCCTGTTCGGCCCGATGATCCGCGAAGCCCGGATTCATTTCATTGCCGTGATCGAAGAGTGCCGCCTCGCCGGCCTCGACACGAGCGCGATCGCCGGCATGCTCGGCAAGCGGAACGAGGAGCTGGTGGACAGCATCCGGCCCGAGATCTGGGAACGTCTGGAGCAACTGATCGCCCGCCGCGGGCGTCGCGGCTAGCGCGGGGAAGTTGACCTTCATCGTCACTTTACCAAATTAGCAAAGTAACACGCCATCACGACGGATTTACTTGACAAACTTAGTACATTCGTGTATCCTTCAACAGTTTAGAAGGCACAAGCAGTTCACTGCGAAGGAGCACGATATGTACGGTCTTACCAAGAGGGACCCGATGCTGGATCTGCTGTACCAGCTGGAGAGCCGCATGGGCCGAAGCTTCAGCGAGCCGGTGCGCTCGTTCGAATGGCCCGTCCCGGAAGCGGCAACGACCGCCTGGCTGCCGCTGGTGGACGTGTTCGAGGAGCCGGATGTCATCCGCCTGGTGGCGGAAGTACCCGGGGTCAGGCCCGAGGATGTGAAGATCACGGTGGACGCCAACCTGCTGACGATCAAGGGCACGAAGGAACAGGTGGCGGAGGAGAAGGCGGAGAAGGTGCATCATTATGAGCGGAGCTATGGCGCCTTCGAGCGGACGTTCCGACTGTCGGCCTCGATCGATCCCAACAAGATCAAGGCGACCTACGACCTCGGCGTGCTGACGATCACGCTGCCGAAGACGGAGACGTCCAAGCCTCATTTGATCAAGGTGGACGTGACGCCGGAGAAGGC
>DATDEG010000234.1:0-9806 GCA_036523465.1 bacterium | reverse complement strand
GCTCACGAGCGTCTTCAAGGCCATCCGGGCTCGCGGCGCTGACGCGGCATGGCCGGATGAGACCCTTGCCGCGGCGCTGGACGGTCCGGTTCCCTCGCGCCGGACCATCGGCGTCGCCCTGGACGTCCTGGCTGAAGCCGGCGTGATCCTCCGTGAGTTCGACGGCGACCGGTGGCGGCTCGCCCTGGCCGAGGAAGCCGGCCGTCGTGACCTCTCGACCTCGCTGCGGTACACTGAGGGGAATAAGGAGGTGCTGGAAGCGGTCGCTCTCGACCGGTTCGCTTTCGGACCGCTGCCGGAGCTGCTGCGGACCGTGGCCGGTGGGGAAGGGGCGGCCTCCCGGACGTGATGAGGTGGTTGCAGCCGCGACAGACAAGCGCGTTCCAGGACCTGCCCGCGGAGATGCAGGCCCTGGTTGCCCGCATGCGCGAGTACTTCCCGCGTGCCGACCTCGACGTCATCCGTGAGGCCTACCTGTTTGCTGAGTCCGCCCACTCCGGCCAGACCCGTGCCTCCGGCGAGCCTTACATCAACCACTCCGTCGCCGTCGCCGCGACCCTCGTTGACCTCCGGCTTGATCCTGTGACGATCGCCGCCGCGCTGCTGCATGACGTGGCGGAGGATACCGGGGTGACGCTGGACGACGTCCGGGAGCGGTTCGGCGATGAGCTGACTTCTCTCGTGGACGGGGTCACCAAGCTAGGGCGCATCGAATGGATGAGCCGCGAGGAACGCCAGGCGGAGAGTCTGCGCAAGATGTTCCTGGCGATGGCCAGCGACGTCCGCATCGTGCTCATCAAGCTCGCCGACCGCCTCCACAATATGCGGACGATCGAATACCTGCCGGAGTGGAAGCAGCGCCGGACCTCCCAGGAAACGATGGACATCTACGCTCCCCTCGCCCAGCGGCTGGGCATCGGTTCGCTGCAGCGTGAGCTGGAGGACCTCGCCTTCCGCATCCTCTCGCCGGATCCCTACACCGAGGTCAAGGGCCAGCTCGCCGAGGCCGAAGCCACCCGGGAGGGATTCTTGGCCCGGGTCGCCGACACGCTGCACCGCGAGCTCAACCGCGCCGGGGTGAAGGTGCCCCGCGACCGGATCACCAGCCGGCCGAAACACATCTACAGCATCTGGCAAAAGATGCAGCGTCCGAAGTACGCAGGTCAGCCGGTGGCGCGCATCTACGACCGCCTGGGTGTGCGGGTCATCCTTGACGACGTGAAGGATTGCTACGCGGCGCTCGGCGTCGTGCATGCCCTCTGGCGGCCCATCCCCGGCGAGTTCGACGACTACGTCGCGAACCCGAAGACCAGCGGCTACCAGTCCCTGCACACCGCGGTCGTCTACGAAGGGGAACCGCTGGAGATCCAGATCCGGACCGTGCAGATGCACCGCGAGGCCGAGCACGGGATCGCCGCCCACTGGAAGTACAAAGAAGGGAAGCCGGCCGAGCGCGAGGTGGAGCAGAAGCTCTCCTGGCTCCGCCAGCTCCTCGACTGGCACTCCGATCTCCAGGACGCGCGCGAGTTCGTCCAGTCCGTCAAGCTCGACCTGTTCCAGAATGAGGTCTTCGTCTTCACCCCGAAGGGCGACGTCATCGACCTGCCGGCCGGGGCGACTCCCCTGGACTTCGCCTACCGCATCCATACCGACGTCGGGCATCGCACGGTCGGCGCGAAGGTCAACGGGCGCCTCGTGCCCCTGTCGCATCACCTGCACACCGGAGACATCGTTGAAGTCGTGACGAGCAAGACCGCGGGCGGGCCGAGCCGAGACTGGCTCGGCTTCGTCGTGACGAGCAATGCCCGGACGAAGATCAAGCAGTGGTTCAAGAAGGAGGCGCGCGAGGAGAACGTCGCCCGCGGCCGGGAATTGCTAGAAAAGGAGCTCCGCCGGACGGGCGGCGTCGCCCTGCTCCGGCCGGAGCGGCTGCGCGAGGTCGCCGCCTCATTCAGCGCAGAGTCGGACGAAGACCTCCTGGCCGCCATCGGCAACGGCGACGTCTCGCTGCTGCAGGTGGTCCAGGCCCTCCGCGGCGAGCCCGCCGTGGAGCCGGTCCTCGACGGGGCGCCCGCGCCGGTGCCGCCCGCCCCCATCCCCTCGCGGGGCGTGCGGGTCCGTGGCGCCGACAACGTGTTGATGCGGTTCTCCCGGTGCTGCACGCCGCTGCCCGGCGATCGCATCATCGGCTACGTCACCCGCGGCCGCGGGGTCACCATCCACCGGATCGACTGTCCGAACGCGAAGTTCTTCCGCAACAACACCGAACGGCTCATCGAGGTCGAGTGGGAGCCCTTCTCCGAGGGCTCCTACCAGGTCGAGATCGAGGTGGAGGCATTCGACCGCGTGGGCCTGCTCAAAGACGTGCTCGCCGCGATCGCCGATGCCAAGACAAACGTCGTCTCGGTCAACGCCCGTGTGCGCAAAGACAAAGTCGGCCTCGTGAACCTCGTGCTCGACATCCGCAACGTCGCCCAGCTGCATACGGTGATGCAGAAGGTCGGCAAGGTCCCGGAAGTTTACTCCGTCGAGCGCGTCCTCCACAGTTAGATGCCCTCGCCACGACGTCACCGCGGCGGCGGCGCCCGCGCGGCCACGGCACTGCACGCCATCGTGCGCGCGCATCTGGAGGCCGTCAACGCTCGGGACCTGGAGGCGGTCCTGTCCTTCTACGCGGAGACGGCGGTTCTGGAGTTACCGGCCAGCCCTCACGTCGAGGGTAGGCCGGCCATCCGCAAGGCCTACGAGGCGTTCTTCAGCCAGTGGGAGGAGCAGAGCACGTACGATCGTGTTGTGATCCAGGGGACGACGGCGGCCGTCGAGGGGACGACGGTGGGGCAGCACCGCACGCTACACCTGCGGATCCCAGGGCGGGTGCCGGCCGGCGTACGCCGGTACCGCCATCCCTTTGCGGCGTTCCTCGAGTTCGGCCACGGGAAGATCATCCGTCACCGCGTGTATTTCGACGCGCGCGAACTCGTCAAGCAACTGCTCGGATGAGGCGGATTGTCATCGTCGGCAACGGCGGGTCGGGGAAGTCCACGCTAGCCCGTGAGCTCGGGGAGATCCTCGGTCTCGAGGTGATCTACCGCGCTGGCGCTGCCTGAGGCAGGCTCTGGCGCGGCTGCTCCGCCAGCGGGGGTGGAGCCGGCCAGATCTCGCGCCGGACTGTCCGGAGTGGTCGTGTTGCACACGCCGGCTGAGGTGCGAAGGTGGCTGGACATCATCCGGGAGGGCAGGGGGGACGCGACCTCCGTCAAATCCGGTTGACGAGTTCGTTCAACGGGTGGGCGCACAAGGGGACCGAATGGCACACACGGCGGAGCGGGTCGGATTCTTCACCGAGTCGGTCATCCGCGAGATGACCCGGCTCAACAATCTCCACGGCGGCGTGAACCTCGCTCAGGGCTTTCCGGATTTCCCCGCCCCCGCCGAGCTCATCGCCGCCGCCGAGCAGGCGCTCCGGGACGGTTTCAACCAGTACGCGATCACCTGGGGATCTCCGAACCTGCGCCGGGCCATCGCCGCGAAGTTCGCATCGTACAACGGCGTCGAGGTCGATGCCGACGCGCACGTGACGGTGACGTGCGGCGCGACGGAGGCGATGATTGCGACGCTGCTCGCCGTCCTGAACCCCGGCGACGAGGTCGTGATCTTCGAGCCGTTCTACGAGAATTACGGGCCGGACGCGCGGCTCTCCGGGGCCGTCCCTCGATACGTGCCGCTGCGGCTTGATGATCCCGAGTTCGCGTTCGATCCGGACGCGCTGGCGCGGGCCTTTGGGCCGAGAACTCGCGCCGTGGTCATCAACACCCCGCACAATCCGACGGGAAAGGTGTTCCGCGCCGACGAGCTGGCCCTCATCGCCGATCTCTGCCGGCGCCACGACACCCTCGCCATCACCGACGAGGTCTACGAGCACCTGCTCTACGATGGCCGGACGCACCTCAGCATCGCCTCGCTTCCGGGGATGGCGGAGCGAACGGTGACGATCAACAGCCTGAGCAAGACCTACAGCGTGACCGGGTGGCGGGTCGGTTGGGCGATCATCAAAGACACGGAGGTGACCACAGCCATCCGCAAGGCGCACGACTTCCTCACCGTCGGCGCGGCCGCCCCCCTCCAGGAGGCGGGAGCACTCGCCCTCCGCTTCGCCAAGGAGTACTACGACCGGCTCGCCCGGATGTACCAGGCCAAGCGCGACGGGCTGCTGGGCATCCTGCGGGGCGCCGGGTTCCGATGCTTCGTGCCCTACGGAGCGTACTACATCATGACCGACATCGAGGGATTCGGTTACGACAGCGATGTCGCGTTCTGCCGGATGCTCGTCCAGGACGTCGGGATTGCCGCGGTCCCGGGCAGCAGCTTCTACAGCGATCCGGGGGCCGGACGCCGCTATGTCCGGTTTGCCTATCCGAAGAAGGACGAGACGCTCGCGGAGGCCGCCCGCCGGCTGGCGAAGCTTTCTCCGAGGGTGGCGGCCGAATGATGCCGGCGACATCCGGCGCGCAGCGCACGTGGACGGCCTGGCGAGACGAGTTCCCGATCCTGCAGCGGAAGACGTACTACAATACGTGCTCGCTGGGCGCGCTGAGCCGCCGCGCCGCGCACGCCGTCAATACCTTCCTCGAGCTGTGGGACGCGTCGGGTGCATCGGCTTGGTATGGTCCGTGGCTCGCGGAGACCGAGCGGCTGCGGGCGACCATCGCCGGTCTCATCGGAGCGGATATGGATGAGATCGCAATCTTTCCGTCGATCACGTCGGCGCTGACGGCGGTGACCAGCGCGCTCGAGCTCCGCGCGCGCCCCAGGGTCGTCATCAGCGAGCGCGAATTTCCCACGACCGTCTACCAGTGGTTGGTCAAGGCATCCGAAGGGGTCGAACTCGAGATGCTGCGCTCTCCCGACGCCCTGTCGGTCCCGGTGGATGCCTACCGCCGCGCAGTCGACGGCCGCACGGGACTGGTGGTGGCTTCGCACGTGTACTTCACGAGCGGCGTGATCCAGGACGTCGCCGCGCTTGCCGACCTCGCCCACCGATCGGGCGCCCATCTCCTGGTCGATGCCTACCAGTCCATTGGGCAACTGCCGCTGGATGTCCACGATGCGGGCGTGGACTTCCTCGTCACCGGCGGCCTGAAGTGGCTCCTGGGGGGCCCGGGAATCGCGTATCTCTACGTGCGGCGGGACCTGGCGGAGAGGCTGCGGCCGACCGAGGTGGGGTGGTTCGCGCACCGCAATCAGTTCGCGTTCGACGTGCACCGCTTCGAGTACGCCGACGGTGCGCGGCGGTTTGAAGGCGGCACGCCGTCGGTGGCCGCGGTCTATGCCGGCCAGGCCGGCGCTAGCATCGTCGAGGAGATCGGCGTGCCCCGGCTGCGGGCGCGGCAGATCGAGCTGATGGAGCATCTCGTGGAAGCCGCCCTGGCGCAAGATCTCCATCCCCGCGTGCCGCCGCGGGTTCAGGACCTGGCGGGTATCATCACTCTTCCACGGCCCAACCCGCCGGCCGTCGTCACCGCGCTCGCCGAGCGGGGGATCGTCGTGGACCGGCGTCCCGGGGTCGTCCGTTTGTCTCCGTACTTCTACAACTCCATCGAGGACGGCGAGCACGTCGTCCGGGAGATCGCAATGCTGGAGCGAGCGGGGATCTCCTGATCGTGGCCGACGCGGTCGCCTACGTCGTTCGGCACGGCATGCACGACTGGCTCCATCCGGGGGCCAACCGCCTTGCCGGACGGCTCCCCGGGATTTCCTTGAACGCCAACGGTCGACGGGAATCGGAGCGCGCGGCGGCCATCCTCGGCGATAAACCGATCGCGTGGATCGTCTCCAGCCCCCTCGAACGCACCATTGAGACCGCGGAGATCATCGCCCGCCCGCATCGGTGCCCCGTCGAACGCGACGATCGATTCATCGAGTCGGGCCTGGGACCGTGGCAGGGGATGTGGGTCGACGATGTCGCCGCCCGCTACCCTGAAGATTGGCAGGCCTGGCGCGAGGATCCCACCCAGGTCCACCTCCCGGAGGTCGAGCCCATCGAGCGGATCGCTGACCGGATGGAGGCCGGGTGGCGGGAGTGGCTGGCCCGAGGAAGGGAGGGGATCATCGTCTCCCATCAGGATCCGATCGCGGCGCTCCTCTCCCGGCTCGTCGAGATGCCACTGAGCTCGATGCGCAGATGGGAGATCCGGACCGGATCGATCGCAGTGGTCCGGCTGACGCCGTACGGCGTGGTCGTGGAGGCGGTGAACGCCGGTGTGCCGATGACCCTGTGAGGTAGATGCCGTGGCGACGTTGAGTGAACACGATCTTCGTCAGCGTGCTGAGCAGCTGGAATGGTCACTGAGCCCCGATCGCCTCCCGCTGCTGCTGCCCGAAGTCCAGCGGCTTCTCGACGCGGCCGCCCGTGTCCGAACGTTACCCTTTGACCGTGAGGCGGCGCCCCGCCGGCCTCTTCGACCGAGTGACTACTACCACTACGCCGGCGAGGGTGTCGGGGCGGGCGCAGAACCCGTTCCCACCGGGGACGAGCTCCTCTCGGCTTCAGCCCACGAGCTCGCCGCAAAGGTCAAACGTCGTGAGGCGTCCGCGCGCGAGATCGCCGACGCTTATCTTGCGCGGATCGATCGTCTTCAGCCGGTTCTCAACTGCTTTACACAGGTCCTGCCGGAGTTCGCTTTGAAAGAGGCACGGCGCATCGACGAAGACCTCGCGGCGGGCAGGCTCTTGGGGCCCTTGGCTGGAGTGCCCATAGCAGTCAAGGACCTCGTCGACATCGGCGGGGTGCCGACAACCGCAGGTGCGCACCGCCGCTTCCACCGACTGCCCGAATGGGATGCACACGTCATCGGGCGACTGCGGCAGGCGGGAGCTGTGATCGTTGGAAAGACAGCCCTCCACGAGTTTGCGTACGGAGTGACAAACAACAACGCGCACTACGGTCCCACGTACAATCCGTGGGATTTGCGGCGTATCCCCGGCGGGTCCAGCGGTGGATCGGCGGCAGCTGTCAGCGCAGGGTTGTGTGCGGGGGCCATCGGCACTGACACGGGCGGCTCGATCCGGATCCCCGCTGCGCTCTGCGGTGTCGTGGGCATCAAGCCGACCTACAATCGCGTCCTCGTCGAGGGCATCGTTCCCCTCTCCTGGTCACTGGACCATGTCGGCCCGCTCACCAGAACAGTGGCGGATGCCGCGCTGTTCCTCGACGTCATGGCGATGACCGAAGGCACGACCGAGTCGTTTGGCCGGATCGTTTCGCGCGACGACCCGCTCGAGCCGATCCGCATCGGCGTTCCCCGCACGTTCTTCTGGGAGGCGCTGGATGGCGAAGTGGAACGTCTTGCCGAGGATGCCCTCGAAACGCTACGGGGGCTGGGAGTGGAGGTAATCGAATGTGATCTTCCATACGCGGCAGACGCCGGCAGGGTGGCCGCGGTCGTCATGTCGGCTGAGGCGACCGCCTACCACGAGCCGACGCTCCGCGCCATGGCCGCCGCCTACGGCGACGACGTACGGACTCGGCTCGAACGCGGGATGTTCCTGACCGCCGCCGACTACCTGGCGGGCCTCAGAGGCCTGCATCTGATCGAACAGAGATGGGCCGACGTATTCAAGCACATCGACGCGCTCGTGATGCCGACGACGCAGATTGCCGCACCACCGATCGAGGACGAACCCGGAGCTGCTCCGGCCGCGTCGCTGGCGATGAGTGTCCAGTTGACGCGGCAGACGAATCCCTTCAATGTGAGCGGCCTTCCTGCCGTTTCAGTGCCGTGCGGGTTTACGGGTGCCGGCCTTCCGGTCGGCCTTCAGATCGTCGGGGAATCCCGGATGGAGGGGCTTGTGCTTCGGATCGCGGCGGCGTACGAGCGAGCGACGGGATGGGCGGCGCGCCGTCCGCCGCTCTAGGCAAGGAAGGACGTCATCAATCGTTTCTCGAGTTCCTTCGCGACCTCCGACATGTCTTTGACAGTATCCACCGAGCGCCAGTAAGCTCTGGACTTGTAGGCGCCGAGGCGCCGCTCCAACGCCAGCTGCGGGAAGGTCGAGTCCTCATGGTCTCCCTGTTCGGGGAGCATCGGCTCGAGGTCCCGGGAGAGGACGTAGATCCCCGCGTTCATCCAGTAGGGGAGCTCCGGCTTCTCGTGGAACGCGACGACGCGGTCGTCGGCATCGACTTCGACGATCCCGTAGGGACTGATGAAGGGAGAGAGGACAACGGTGGCGAGACAGCCGTTCTGCCGGTGCGTCTGCAGCAGGGGCTTCAGCCGCACGTTGGTGATGACGTCGCCGTTCGCCGCGAGGCAGACATCCTCCCCGGGAATGAGGTTCCGGAACGCCAGGCGCAGCGCGCCGCCGCGGCCGAGGGGCTGATCTTCGATGGAGTATGTGAGGCGGACGCCCCACTTCTCCCCCTCTCCAAAGTAGTTCTCGATGACATCATGCCGGTAGCCGCACGAGACGATGGCCTCTGTGACGCCCTGGGCGGACAACCACTGCAGCTGATACCCCAGTAGCGGCACCCCAAGGATCTCGACCATGCACTTGGGCCGGTCCTCTGTGAACGGCCGGAGCCGCTCCCCTTTGCCGCCGGCGAGGATGATGGCCTGCATCCGAACGTTACCTCCACAACCTGCCCGGCATCGAGCATTCTGACCGGGGCGGGACCTTTCCTATCATACCGCGCGGCTGTTATTGTCAGTGGGGTGGAGACGCGAGAGCGCATACAACCGAGTATCCAGGCGCCACGGGGGATGCACGACATCCTTCCGGATGAAGCGGCGCGGTGGCAGGCGCTTGAGGCGCGTCTCCGCGTCAGTGCGGCGCGGTATGGCTATCGAGAGATCCGCACGCCTGCCGTCGAGCACACCGAAATCTTCCAGCGTACCTCGGGCGACACGTCCGATATCGTCGAGAAGGAGATGTACACGTTTGCCGACCGCGGCGGGCGCAGCCTGAGCCTGCGGCCGGAGGGGACCGCCGGGGTCGTGCGCGCCTACCTGGAACATGGGATGGCCTCGTGGCCGCAGCCCGTTCGCCTCTACTACATCGCGCCGATGTTTCGCTACGACCGTCCGCAGAAAGGCCGGTTCCGGCTGCACCACCAGTTCGGCGCGGAGATCCTGGGCACGGACGCGGCGGCGGCCGACGTAGAGGTGCTGAGCCTCCCCATCCGGTTCGTCCAAGGGCTCGGGCTCACCGAGGCGACCGTGAGGCTGAACAGCATCGGGGATGCCGCATGCCGCCCGGCCTATCTTGCCGCGCTGCGTGAATACTTCAGACCTCACGCGGCGGAAATGAGCCAGGACAGCCAGCGGCGCCTGGAGGCCAACCCGATGCGGATCCTGGAGTCGAAGGAGCCTCGCGACCACGACCTCGCCCGCGGGGCACCCGTGGCCCGCGACTACCTCTGTCCTGCGTGCCGGGCGCACTTCGAGCAGGTGAAGCGCCTGTTTGCCGCCATCGGCATCCCTTACGTGGAGGACCCGTACATCGTTCGGGGCCTCGACTACTACACGCGTACCGCGGCCGAGATCCACTCGGGGAGATTGGGAGGCGCGCAGCACCAGGTGCTCGGCGGGGGACGCTACGACGGGTTGGCCGAGGTGCTCGGCGGGCCGCGTGTGCCCGCGGTCGGCTTCGGGCTGGGACTCGAGCGGTTGCTCCTCGTGCTGGCCGCTGAGAAGCTCGAGGCGCCGTCCCAAGGGGCCGTCGACGGCACGGTTCAATTGTTTGTCGCGACGACCAGCGGGGAGGCCGAGGTGGCGGGCTTCCGGCTGCTCGATCGCCTGCGCACGGGC
>DATDEG010000233.1:0-1511 GCA_036523465.1 bacterium | reverse complement strand
CCAGGCCAGAAGGAGGACATAATCCGGCTGGTCCGCCAGCAGCCGCTCGGGCCCCACGATGGGGACGTGGGAATCCGGTGTGTACCGCCCCTGCTTCAATGGACTGCGGTCCACGATGTAATCCAGCCTGTCCGGGCCGATCCCGAGGAAACTGAGCAGCGTGCTGGCCTTCGCCGGCGCGCCGTAGCCGGCGATCCGTGCTCCTCCTGCGCGCAGGGTATCGAGCGCCTCCCGCAGGTCGTGCTTGATCCGGCCGGCCTCCCGCGCGAACTGCTGGTAGGTCTCGAACCGTCCGATCCCGCTGGCGGTTTCCATGGCGAGGACCTCCGACACCCGGGGGTTGACCTGCCGCCTCCCCCGGCGCGTCACCGAGACGCGGAGCTGGCCGTGGTGCAGGGGAAGCCGTTCGGCGTCGATGATCGTCATCCCGTGGCGGTCGAACAAGGTCTTCATCGGTCCCAGCGCCCAGTACGACACGTGTTCGTGGTAGACGGTATCGAATGCCGACTGGTCGAGCAGGTCGACCAGATAGTGCATTTCCACGACGAGCACGCCCTCGGGGGTCAGGGCGAGATCGACCGCCGCAAGGAAATCCTGAAGATCCTGAATGTGCGGGAAGGTATTCGTGGCGGTGATCAAGGACGCCCTTCCCCACCGGTCGGCGATCTCCCGCGCCGCGTCCGAATCGAAGTAGCCGACATATCGCTCGACGTCCAGGCCTCGCGTGAGCTCGGCCAGATTCCGGGCCGGATCGACCCCTAGCGCCCTCAGGCCGTGCCGCCGGAACCCGCTGAGGAGCGTCCCATCGTTGCAGCCCACATCGATGACGAGATCCGTGCTCTTCAGGCGGTACCGCTCGACGAGGAGGTCGCTGAGGCCGAGCAGATGCGCTTTCAACGTGTCCGAAGCCGCCGAGACGTAGAGATAGTCGTCAAACATCAGTCCTGGCGGGACGATCTCGGTCAGTTGTACGTGGCCGCAGGAGTGGCAGAATCCCATCCGCAGCGGGAATCTGGGCTCCGGCCGGGTGAGTTCGTCCTTGGTGAGGAACCGGTTCGCCAGAGCCGTGGTGCCGAGGTCGAGGAATTCCTCTACGGCCGTCTCGGCGCAGACCGCGCAGCGGCTCTTCAGGCCGAGCCGGGCGGCCGGGGCGGTGCCGACTGCCATCATCGGATCCTCACCGCCCAGTCGTACGGAATCTCCTTGGTGAACGGATCCAGGTAGATGATCTCGTTCGGATCGTGCGGCTCGGTGGCGCAGTTCGCCAGGATCACCATCTTGTCGCCGTAGGCTTTGTAGCCGTTCGCCACGCCCGGCGGGATCTGCACCAGGCAGTAATTGTCCTCGCCGAGGAACACCTCCTGAAGCTCCCCCCGTGTCGGGGAGTGTTCGCGCATGTCATACATGACCAGTTTCGCCCGCCCCGAGAGCACGGCGTTGTTCACGGTCATGGACTTGTGGATGTGCCAGCCTTTGATGACCGACGGCCAGGCGCACGAAAAGTAGATCTC
>DATDEG010000232.1:0-2112 GCA_036523465.1 bacterium | reverse complement strand
GTACCCCTTCGCCTGCGTCACCCCCACCCCCGCCAGCGTGTGCGTGATCGCCGCCGTCAGCGTCGTCTTTCCGTGATCCACGTGCCCGATCGTCCCGATGTTCACGTGCGGCTTCGTCCGCTCGAACTTCGCCTTGGCCATCGCTGTCCGTCCCTCCGTTCAGATCTCTGCGCCGGCACCGGACTTCGTCCGGATCTCTTCCGCGATGCTCGCGGGCACTTCTTCGTAGTGCGACGGCTCCATCGTGAACGTGGCGCGGCCCTGCGTCGCCGAACGCAGCGCCGTCGCGTAGCCGAACATCTCCGCCAGCGGCACCATCGCCCGCACGACGCGGATCGCGCCCTGCTGCTCGATCCCCTCGATGCGCCCGCGCCGGGCGTTGAGGTCGCCCATGACGTCGCCCATGTACAGCTCGGGGGTGAGCACCTCGACCTTCATGACCGGCTCCAGCAGCACGGGCTTCCCCCGGGCCATGGCGTCCTTGAACGCCATCGAGCCGGCAATCTTGAACGCTATCTCTGAGCTGTCCACCTCGTGGTAGCTGCCGTCGATCAGGCGCGCGCGGAAGTCTACGACCGGGTAGCCGGCCAGCACGCCGGACTCGGAGGCCTCACGGATCCCCGCCTCGACCGGCGGGATGAACTCACGCGGGATGTCGCCGCCGGTGATCTCGTCCTCGAACTCGAAGCCGGTGCCGCGCGGTAGCGGCTCCAGGATGATCTCGACGTGGCCGTACTGGCCCCGTCCGCCGGTCTGCCGCACGTACCGGCCTTCGGCCTTGGCGCGCTGGCGGATCGTCTCCTTGTAGGCGACCTGCGGGCGCCCGACGTTCGCCTGGACGTTGAACTCGCGGAGCATGCGGTCGACGATGATCTCTAGGTGCAGCTCGCCCATGCCGGAGATCAGCGTCTGGCCGGTCTCCTGGTCGAAGCGCACCTTGAACGTCGGATCCTCTTCGGCCAGCTTGGCCAGCGCCGCGGAGAGCTTATCCTCGTCCGGCTTCGACTTGGGCTCCACGGCTACGGAGATGACCGGCTCGGGAAACTGTATCGACTCCAGCACGATCGGACGATCGGCGTCGCACAGCGTGTCCCCTGTTCCGGTGTCGCGTAATCCGACCGCGGCGACGACGTTCCCGGCGCTGACCTCGGGGATGTCCTCGCGGTGGTTGGCGTGCATCTGGAGGATCCGGCTGATGCGCTCCTTCTTGTCCTTCGTCGCGTTGTAGACATAGGAGCCGGACTTCAACGTGCCGGAGTAGACGCGGAAGTACGTGAGCTTGCCGACATACGGATCGGTGACGATCTTGAAGGCGAGCGCGGCGAACGGCTCCCGTAGATCGGGCTGCCGGATCTCGGGCTCGCCGGTCTTGGGATGGATGCCTTCTACGGCATGGACGTCCAGGGGCGACGGCAGGTAGTCGACGACCGCGTCCAGCAGCGGCTGGACGCCCTTGTTGCGGAACGAGCTGCCGGCGAGGACCGGCACGATCTTGTAGGAGAGCGTGCCGATCCGCAGGCCCCTGCGGATCTCGTCTTCGCTGAGCGCGTGACCCTCGAGGTACTTGTGGGTGAGGTCGTCGTCCATCTCGGCGGCGGCCTCGATGAGGTGTTCTCGCGCCGCCTCGGCGGCCTCGCGCATCTCCGCGGGAATGTCCGTCTCGTCGGAGCGCGTGCCGAGGTCGTCCAGGTAGAGGATGGACTTCATGCGGACGAGATCGATGATACCCTGGAAGTTGTCTTCCGCCCCGACGGCGAGGTGTACGGGGATGGCGTTGGCGCCGAGCCGCTCGCGCACCATCTGCACAGTGCGGAGGAAGTCCGCCCCGGTCCGGTCCATCTTGTTCACGTAGAGCACCCGCGGGACGCGGTACCGATCGGCCTGGCGCCAGACAGTCTCGGACTGCGGCTGGACGCCCTCCACGGCACTGAGCACGACGACGGCACCGTCCAGCACGCGCAGGGAGCGCTCCACCTCGACCGTGAAGTCCACGTGCCCCGGCGTGTCGATGATGTTGATGCGATGCCCCCGCCAGGCGCATGTCGTCGCCGCGGAGGTGATCGTGATCCCGCGCTCCCGCTCCTGGATCATCCAGTCCATGGTCGCGGAGCC
>DATDEG010000231.1:0-1856 GCA_036523465.1 bacterium | reverse complement strand
GCGACGTCCGAGGAGTCGCTGGCGGGCAGCGTCCTCAACCACCCCGATTTCGTCGTTTTCGACATCGACCCGTATCTCTTCCCCGACAACAAGCTGCCCCAGCGCAAGGGCGAGAAGGATCCTGACTACTCACGCCGCGGCTTCGACGCGGCCCGCGCGGCGGCGCTGCGGGTCCGTGAGGTCCTCGGCCACCTCAGGCTCAAGAGCTTCCTCAAGACCTCCGGGAAGACCGGACTCCACGTCTTCGTCCCTCTGGCTCGTCGGTACACGTTCGAGCAGACCCACGAGTTCGCGAAGACGGTCACCCAGTATCTGGAAGGCCGCCACCCGAAGGAACTGACCACGGCGTGGGCGGCGGAGAAGCGCGTGGGGAAGGTGTTCCTCGACTACAATCAGAACCGGCTCGGAGCCACGCTGGCCAGCGCGTACAGCGTGCGGCCGACGCCTGAGGCGACCGTCTCCATACCGATTACGTGGAAGGACCTCGACGGCGATCTGGACCCGCTCACCTTTACGCTCCGGAGCACTCCAGACTACATGAAGCGGCGGAAGGATCCGTGGGCGGACATCCTGGCTTCACCCCAGCGACTGGAAGCCCATCTCTAGGCGTCGCGATCCGGCGCTCCGCGTCCGGCGGCGAGCGCCTTGAGGAACGGCCGTGCCGCCGCAAACGCGCGGGCGCGGTGGCTGATCCGGTTCTTCACGCCCGGCGGCAACTGGGCCATGGTCTTCCCGTAGGCTGGGACGAGGAACACCGGATCGTAGCCGAAACCGCCGGAGCCGCGGGGCGCCGTGGCGATGCGTCCCTCGCACGTGCCCTCGAACGTCCGGGTCTCCCCGTCCGCGAGCGCGATCGCGACGACGGCCCGGTAGCGCGCCGTGCGCCTCTCCGCTGAGACGGGATGCAGCAACCTGAGAATCCGGGCATTCCGCGCCGTGTCGGATGCCCCCTCGCCCAGGAACCGGGCCGATTGCGCCCCGGGCTTGCCCTCTAGCGCGTCGATCTCGATCCCCGAGTCATCCGCCACCGTCACCCGCCGCGTGAGCCGCGCCACGGTTGCAGCCTTGCTGATGGCGTTCTCGGTGTAGGTGATCCCTTCTTCCCTCAGTGATCCGATCTGCGGGAATGCGTCCAGCGAGTACACCTGGATCGGGAGGTCGCGCATCAGATCGAGGAACTCGCGCACCTTGCCGGGGTTGCGGGTGGCCAGGACGACCTCGAGGAATCCCGGACTCACGGGGATGGTGATCGTCGCAGCCCGACGTCCGGACTTCTTGCGCCGGGCCGCGCCTATCCGCGGGGATGCCGGACCGGTCGGGCGGGAAGCGGGCCTCGTCCGGCGCAGAGGCGCCTTCGACCGCCGCCGGGCGGTCGGGGATCTGCGCGGGGTCGATCGCCGGCGGGAAAGTGCCGACATCACCGCGGCACCGCGGCGAGGACGTCGGCGAGGGACGCGCGCTGCTGAGCGATGAGCGCCCGCACGCCACGCTCGGCCAGGTCCAGCAATCCCTGCATCTCCTGACGCGTGAACGGCAGCCCCTCCGCCGTCCCCTGGATCTCGACCAGACGCCCGGACTCGGTCATGACGACGTTCATGTCCACGCGGGCCCGTGAGTCCTCTTCGTAGTTCAGGTCGAGCACGGCCTCGCCGCCGACGATCCCCACCGATGTGGCGGCGAGGAACTCGCGCAGCGGCCACCAGGCGAGCGCGCCGGTCTTGCGAAGGACGTGCAGGGCATCGACGAGCGCCACGAACGCGCCGGTGATCGACGCGGTGCGCGTGCCGCCGTCGGCCTGGATGACGTCGCAATCCAGCCAGATGGTGCGTTCCCCGAGCTTGTCGAGGTCCACGGCG
>DATDEG010000230.1:0-2953 GCA_036523465.1 bacterium | reverse complement strand
TCGCCGGGGGCATCCCGACGCTCGAACGGGTCGTCGTCGTCCCGCATCTTCGCGGACGCAGCGATGGGGACAAGACCGGTGGATTCAGCGCGATCCCCGGCGCGGTCGGGTACGACGAGTTCCTTTCCGGCGGAAGCCGCTCTTCCGGGGGGTCGGCCTCGGCCGGGTTCGAGCAGCTGCCGGCCGACCATCCCGTGTTCGTCATGTTCTCCTCCGGGACCACAGGACGACCCAAGTGCCTCGTCCAGGGCGCCGGCGGTGTGCTCATCAATCACCTCAAGGAATTGCTCCTCCATTCCGACCTCCACGCCGGCGATCGGATCACCTACATCACCACCTGCAGCTGGATGATGTGGAACTGGCTTGTCAGCGCGCTTGCCGTGGGCGCGACCGTCGTGCTCTACGATGGGAATCCCACGTATCCTGATCCAGGCGCGATGTGGACGCTGGCCCAGGACGAACGGATTGCTGTCCTCGGCTGCAGCGCGAGTTACATCAACTTCCTCCACAGCAGAGGCATCCGGCCTCATTCCGCCTACGACCTCTCCTCGTTGAAGGAGATCTCGCAGACCGGCTCGCCGCTGTCCGCCGATGGATTCGAGTACGTCTACCGGGAGATCAAGGACGACCTGCACTTCAACTCCATCTCGGGGGGAACCGAGATCAACGGGTGCTTCGCCGCGGGCAATCCGCTCAGCCCCGTGTACCCGGGGGAACTGCAGGGAGCGGCCCTGGGGATGAAGGTGGCTGCTTACGATGAGGGAGGAACGCCGGTCTGCGATCAGGCGGGCGAATTGGTCTGCGAGGCGCCGTCGCCATCGATGCCGCTCTACTTCTGGGATGATCCGGAGGGCCGGAAGTATCACCAGGCCTACTTCGCGCACTATCCAGGCCGCGCCGTCTGGCGGCACGGCGACTACATCACCATTCACAGCGACACCGGCGGGATCACGTTCCATGGGCGCTCGGATACCGTCCTCAAGCCTTCGGGCGTACGGATCGGGACCGCCGAGATCTACAACGTAGTCGAACGGATCGAAGGAGTGGCGGACAGTCTTGCCGTCGGACAGCGCTGGGAGGGCGACCAGCGGATCATCCTGTTCGTGAAGCTTGCCGACGGTGTGGTCCTGAGTGAGGCCTTCAAGGAGAAGATCAGGAAGGCGCTGCGGGAGCGGGCCTCTCCCCGCCACGTTCCGGCGGTCATCCTCGAGGCGCCCGACATCCCGTACACCTTGAACATGAAGAAGGTCGAGAGCGCGGTGATGAACATCGCCAACGGCCGGCCCGTGGCGAACAGGGATGCGCTCGCCAATCCCGAGTCGCTCGCTTACTTCGAACGGGCCCTTGCCGCCATTACACCAGCAGCAGGACAACACGCTTCAGGAGACGGACGGTAAGTTCGTGGCACCCGATCACGTATCTTAGGGGGCGCTCAATGAAAGTCGAAGGAACGTATGACCTACCGGCGCCGCGGGAGCGCGTCTGGGTGTTGCTCAACGACCCCGCCGTGCTGGCCCGGATCACACCCGGTGTGAAAGACCTTACACCGAACGGCACAGACACATACCAGGCGGCGATCGAGGTCGGCGTCGGGCCTGTGAAAGGCACATACACGGGTCAGGTGAGCATCACCGACAAGACGCCGCCCGAGCGGCTGACGCTGCGGATCGAGGGTGGGGGCCGGCCGGGCACGATCCGCGCCACAGGTGAGCTCCACCTCGAGGAGCAGGAGGGCAGGACCGTCGTGCATTACCTCGGAGACGCGCAGGTCACCGGACTCGTGGCAAGCGTCGGCCACCGGTTGATGAGCGGCGTGGCAAAGCAGATGGCCGGCGAGTTCTTCAGAGCGCTCGAGGGTGAGCTGAAGCGAAGTTGATGGGGGAGGCTTGGGCGGACGCATGCGCGGCGTCCCCCCAAGGCCCCCCTCCGCGGGTCACAGGTTCCGGTTCATCCAGTCGACGACGGCCCGGCCGACGAGCACGACGACGCCGACGGCGACGAGTCCCGCAACCCACCGGACGGTATCGACGCGATCGAGCCCATCGCGCTGCCGGAACAGCTCCGCGGCGCCGGGGTAGAGATCCGCGGCGCTCGCCGACTCTTCAGCTCTTGGCGATTCCCCGATCATGCGTGACACCTCTGAGCCGCTTCGCCGCATCCTGCAGCTCCATCCCCGCCTCAAACCACGGCTCCCACGTGCTCCGACCCGAGCGCAGTTGCTGGGAAGCCCGCTCCAGCAAGCGCCGTCCGGCCTCTTCCAAGAGCCGCGCTTCCCGCCACAGCACGCGCGGGCTGCCGGTATCAACGGTGCGCTCAGTCACGGTCACGTTGCGCTCACTCAGCTTCATGACTCACCAATGCCCCGCAATGAAATCTTTACCCGTGATTTTAGCGGCTGTTGAGTCCCGTGAATTTGACCTGACCGGGTCTGATTTCCTTCGACCGTTCGACCGAACCGGTCCATCCGAAAGGAAGAACCGGATGCGATCATTCATGGGGAATTTCCAACGCGGCTCAGCAGAGGTTTGACGTAATCACCGACCGCGGCGAGCACTGTGCGGGCGGCGGCGATGTCGGGACGGTCCTCCACCGAGGCGATTCCCTCAAGCGGCTTGTCTTCGGTCGGCGTCATGAACAGGACGGCGGCCCGGAGCGCGGCGCCGAGCTCCTGCGGGACGGCCTGGATCTCGCCGAGGATCACCCCGTATCCGGGTGGAAGGAACTCGGTCACGGCCCGGGCGGCCGCCTCGGCCATGAGGTAGAGGTGGCGTTCTGCCGCGTTGCGACCCGTCGACGTGGCGACGACGCGACGGCTTCTGTGCATGAGTTCCACCCGCGCCGTCACGGCCTGGCCCGAGGGTTCGAGCGAGACCTGCGCCACCTCGAGCTCTCCAGACCCGTCGTCGAACTCATCCGCCGGCGTGCTGGAATGTCCGCTGAGTCGCCGCGCGAT
>DATDEG010000229.1:0-7474 GCA_036523465.1 bacterium | reverse complement strand
GTGGTGCATTCGCTTGATCGCGTAGACGCCGACGGTGGAGCCGATGAACGTCACCAGGCCCAGGCGGATGTCCCCGCCGGCGATGACGGCGACCAGCAGGCTGAGGACCGCCGCCGTATAGAGGGCCACCCGTGAACGCAGCAGCACGGCGATGACCACGACCCCGGCGGCCGAAGGCAGGAGGTAAGGGTTGAACCGGCTGACCATGATGCGGGCCAACGCCGCGGTAAGGACCACGGCCAGGCTCCACACCAGAAGGGAGTTGTTCTGTCTCCAGACCTCGGACTGGTATTGATTGAGATACGCGCCCGTGACCAGGAGGAGAAGCAGGGAGAGCAGCGCCATCCCGGCCAGGCGGAGCCACGAAAACGGCTCCCTCACCAATCCCACGGCGGCCAACTTCTGGAGGTGAGCCGGGGTGACCACTTCTCCACGGCGGACGATGATCTCCCCGCGCTGCACGCTCCCCCGCACCGGCTCGACCGCATCCATGGCACGGCGGCGGAGAACCTGGGTAGCGGACTGGTCCATCATGAGATTCGGCTGCAGTGCCCCCACGGACACCGCGCTGACCAGAGTCATCGTCCGTCCCGCCACCGGTAGGGCCCGGATGTATTGGCGGGCTTTGTTCTGAGCCTTGGCCAGCTCGCCGGAACGGATGCCCTCGCTCATGATCCGCTCGACCACCTGTAGAACCATCGTGCGCGCCCCCTGGAGCTCCTGAGGCTCCACCGTCAGCGCAACGAGGATCGCCGGATCATCGAGTGGATAGGGGGCGGCCTGGCGGAGAACGCGTCCCTTGGCCCCGAGGTCGCCAGGGGCAGCCCGGGCGGCTTCGATGGCGTCGAAGACCGCGGCAGCCGCACGGCGGGCACGTTCGTTGACTTCCTTCGACTGCGCGTAAATCGGCTGGATGCCTTGGGCCGCCCTGGCGCGGCGCGCCTCGGTCGCGACCCGGTCGATGTAGTCGACACTGCGTGGAGCTTCAACGTCGCGGGGGCTGACCTGCCCCTGGACGAGCTCCAACCGCGGACCAAGGTACTGGATCCCGGTGGTCAGGGTGAGGGCAAGGAGGGTCCCGGCTCCGATGATCAGTCGCCACCACTGAGGCGAATGGATCGCAGCCAGGAGGGACAGCATCCACTTCGGGCGGTCACTCATGCAGTTTCTTCATTATACCCGACAGGAGCCGGGAGGCGGCGAGGCGGGGAAAGCTCGCCGGCCGCCGCGGTCCTCCCTCGCGGCGCACAGGAGCGACCGGCAGAAGCTGTCAGGGCAGGAGCGCCGTCAGGCGTTCGGTGATTTCACGGGCGGCGGAGCGCACCCGCGGAACGATGATGATTGTATCCTCGCCCGCCAGGGTCCCGGCCACCTCCCCCCAACCCACATCGTCGATGGCCTGGGCAACGGGGGCTGCACCGCCCGGCACGGTCTTCACAACGATGAGATTGAGGGCTGAGAGGACCTCCCGCCCGAACTCCCCCATCACGCCGCGGAGGTGCTGCGCCGCCTCAGCCCCTGGATGGGTGGGCGTCCCCGGAAGGGCGTACCGGTAGTGAGCCCCATCCGGAATCTTCACCAGCCCCAACCGTTTGATGTCGCGGCTGACCGTGGCTTGGGTGACGGAGACTCCGTGGCGGCTCAGCGCGCGGACGAGCGCGAGCTGCGTCTCGATGCGTTCAGAGTGGACGAGACGCCGGATCAAACGCGCCCGTTCATTCGCCGCGCGGTCGATGACCATCATCCCAAGAGTTCCTCCGCGCTCCTCAGCGACGCCGAGGCACGCCGCTGCCAGGCTGCTACCTCTTCCAGGGCATCGCGGAGGTCACGCATCTGGTCGACCACGGCGCCGCGGGCGGTCCCGCCTGGAAGGCGCTTGCTCTCGACAGCCGCCTCCACGCCGACCGACTCGAGGACGTCCTCGTCGAATGCGGGATGGGCAGTACGGTACGCCTCGACCGGGAGGGCCCAGAGCGGGACGTCGCGGCCCGCGGCGAGCTGCACCAGACGCCCCGCAGCCTCATGCGCCTCGCGGAACGGCACCCCACGGCGAACCAGATAGTCGGCGGCCTCCGTGGCCGTGGTATAGCCGCGGCCGGCGGCCTCGCCCATCCGCTCCGCGTTGAATTCCACGCCCGCCAGGAACGCCCCCATCGCCACGAGCGAGCCATGCAGGGTGTCCAGCGAGTCGAAGACGGCCGCCTTGTCTTCCTGTAGATCGAGGTTGTAGCCCGAGGGGAGCCCCTTGAGCAGGCCGAGGATCGCGGTCACTTGGCCCGCGGCCCGAGCTGCCTTGGCGCGGATGAGCTCGGCGGCGTCGGGATTCTTCTTCTGCGGCATGAGGCTGCTGCCGGTGGCGATCCGATCGGCCAGGCGGACGAACCCGAATTCGTCCGTCGCCCAGAGCACGAGCTCGCCTGCCCACCGCGAGAGGTGCGTGGCCAGGAGCGCGGCGGCGAAGACTGCCTCCACGGCGAAGTCTCGGTCGCCCACGGCGTCGATGCTGTTCTCGCTGATGCGCGCAAAGCCCAGGCGCGAGGCAGTTCTGCCGCGATCGAGCGGGAACCCCGCCCCAGCGATCGCCCCTGATCCTAGAGGCAGTACGTCGGCCGCGTCATAGGCCGCGCGAAGACGGCCGACGTCGCGGAGCAGCATCCAGGCATACGCAAGGAGATGGTGTGCCAGCCGGACGGGCTGGGCATGCTGCAGGTGGGTGAATCCCGGCAGGATGATGTCCAGCGATTCGGCCGCGCGCGCGGCGAGGCTCGAGAGAAGTGCCCTCGTCTCCTCGACGAGGCTCAGCGTGTGTTCCTTCACCCAGAGGCGGAACGCGGTCGCCACCTGGTCATTCCGGCTGCGTCCAGCGTGGAGCCGGCCGGCTGCGGCACCGATGCGCTCGAAGAGCGTGGCTTCGAGGAATGAGTGGACGTCCTCATGCGGTCCGCCGACCTCGAGACGTCCAGCCTCGACGTCGCGCAGGATCGCCGCCAGGCCGCCGGTGATCGTCTCCGCGTCGTCCACGCCGATCACGGCCGCGTCCTGCAGCGCCAGGGCGTGGGCGATGGACGCGATGACATCCCAACGGAGCAGACGCCTGTCGATGGAGAACGAGGCCGTGAACGCCAGCACGTCGGAGGCGAGCGGTTTACTGAAGCGCCCGCCCCACATCCGCCGGGCCTCACCCGTTTTCCGGGCCTCCCCCGTCCTCCTGGCCTCCCCCGATCCGTCCACCGGTGCCGTTACTTCACAGGCTCGCGCATCCCGCGGCGCATCAGCCCCGGGTTCGTCGCGGCAAAGACCTGGCCGGGGAGCGCCCAGAGGTTAATGAATCCTTCGGCGTCCTTCTGATTGTAGACCCCGTCTGCCCCGAAGGTAGCCAGGTCTTCCCGGTAGAGCGAGTTGGGGGACCGGCGCCCGACGGAGACGCACGTCCCCTTGAACAGGCGCAGCCGGACGGTCCCGGTGACGGCGGCCTGGGCGGATGTCACGAACCCATCGAACGCCTGGCGGAGTGGCGTGAACCACTGGCCGTAATACACGAGCTCGGCGTAACGGGGGGCGATGAGCATCCCGTAGTGCTGCGTCTCACGATCGAGGGTGATCGTCTCCAGGTCGCGGTGCGCGGTGGCGAGGATGGTCCCCCCGGGCGTCTCGTAGACTCCGCGAGACTTGATCCCCACCAGGCGGTTCTCCACCATGTCCGCGCGGCCGACGCCGTGGGCGGCACCCAGACGGTTGAGTGACGTGAGGATGTCGACGGCGGACATCGGTCGGCCGTCCACGGCGGTGGGCGTCCCGCGCTCGAAGCCGATCTCGACGTATGCGGGGTCGTCCGGAGCCTGCTCCGGCGCCACTGTCACCCCGTAGACGTGCTCGGGCGGCTCCCGCCAGGGATCCTCGAGGATGCCGGCTTCGGCGCTGCGGTGCCAGATGTTCTGGTCGACGCTGTACGGTTTCTCGCGGGTCGCAGGCACGGGGATCCCGTGCGCGGCGGCATACTCGATCTCGTTATCGCGCGACTGGAGCGTCCACTCCCGCCAGGGCGCGATGATCCGCAGATGGGGAGCCAGCGCCTTGTAGGCGAGCTCGAAGCGAACCTGATCATTCCCCTTCCCTGTGCAGCCGTGCGCCACCGCGTCGGCTTCTTCGGCCAGGGCGACCTCGACCTGCGCCTTGGCGATGACCGGCCGGGCCAGCGCCGTGCCGAGCAGGTACTGTCCTTCGTAAACGGCGTTCGCGCGCAACGCCGGGAAGCAGTACTCGCTCACGAACTCGTCTTTCGCGTCGACGATCTCAGCCCCGTCGGCGCCACTGGCCAGCGCCTTCTGACGCACCGCGGGGAAGTCCTCAGGCTGACCGACGTCGACGATGACGGCAATCACTCTGGAGCCGTAGTGCTCCTTGAGCCACGGGATGATGACGGAGGTATCGAGCCCTCCGGAGTACGCCAGCACAACCTTGCGTGGGGACGTCATCTCGGTTCCCTCCCCGGCCATCGACCAGCCTCACGACGGACACCCACCGAGCCGGTCACGCCGCGACACCTCCGTCGCAGCGACCGCGCAGACGCGCCGCTATGCCTAGGCGGGCGCGGGCGCCTCCATCTTGGCGAAGACCCCGTCCATGATCCGCAGCGCCTCGTCCACATTCGCGGTGCTGACGATGAGCGGCGGGGCGATGCGCAGCGTCTTCGGTTGAACGGCATTGATCAGGAGGCCGCCGTCCCGGCAGGCTTCCACCACCGGGCCGGCCTCGACGGCCAGATCCACGGCGATCATCAGCCCCAGCCCGCGCACGTCGGTGAGGGCCGGGTGGCGGGCGGCAAGTTGTTGCAGCATCGACCGGAAATAGAGACCGACCTGCGCCGCATTCTCAAGCAGATGCTCTCGTTCGATCGTCTGCAGCACTGCGAGTGCCGCGCTGCAGGCCAGCGGATTCCCCCCGAACGTCGAGCCGTGGTCGCCCGGCACGAACGCCGACGCCGCCTCGGTGGCGAGCAGGGCGCCGATAGGGACGCCGCCGCCGAGGCCTTTGGCCAGCGTGACAACGTCCGGCGTGATCCCGAAGTGCTCATAGGCGAACCAGCGGCCCGTTCGACCCACACCGGTCTGGATCTCGTCGAGCACGAGCAGCAGGCCGTGCTCGTTGCACAGCGCGCGTACTCCGCTCAGGTACTCCGGGGCGGCGAAATGATACCCCCCCTCACCCTGCACGACCTCGAGCATCACCGCCGCGGTGCCAGCGGTGATCGCGCCCCGCAGTGCACCGATATCGTTGAAGGGCACGGTGACGAATCCCGGCGGCAACGGATGGAAGTCCTGCTGGTACTTCGGCTGCGCCGTCGCCGCCAGCGCCGCGAGCGTCCGGCCGTGAAAGGATCCTTGCGCGACGATGATCTCGCGCCGCGACGCGCCGCGGGCCCGCCAGTACTTCCGGACCAGCTTGATCGCGGTTTCGTTCGCCTCCGCGCCGCTGTTGCAGAAGAAGACGCGGTCACAGGCGGAGTGCTCCACGAGCCACTGCGCCAGGGCGGCCTGCTCGGGCACGAGATAGAGGTTGCTGACGTGCAGGACCCGGGCGGCCTGCTCCGCCACGGCCGAGACGAGCGCCGGATGGTTGTGGCCGAGTGAGGACACCGCGATCCCGGCGATGAAGTCGAGGTACCGCTTTCCCTCGAGGTCGGTGAGGCGCACTCCCTCTCCGGAGGCGAAGGCGACCGGGATCCGCCGGTAGGTCGTCATGAGATACCGGTCGGTCAGTTCGCGCGCGGCCTGCGAGGTCATCGTCATCGATCTCCGTCCTCCGGCTGATCAGGCGTGAGCATGGTGCCGACCCCTTCTTCGGTGAACAGCTCGACGAGCAGAGCGTGAGGCATCGCCCCACCGATGATGTGCACGGTGGGGACGCCGGCGGCCAGGGCGTCCAGACAGGCCTGCACCTTCGGGATCATCCCGCGGGAGATGACGCCGTCGGCGATGAGCCGGCGCGCGTCCCGGGCGGGGAGGACGGAGATGAGCGATCGCGCGTCTCCGCTCCGGTACACACCGCGGACATCGGTGAGGAGGATGAACTTGCTGGCGCCCATCGCCGCGGCGAGGGCGCCGGCGGCGTGATCGGCGTTGAGATTGTAACTCTCCCCGTCCGCGCCGATGCCGATGGAGGCGACGACGGGGATGTAGCCCGCGCCGGAGAGAACGCGGATGAGCGTCGTGTCGACGGAGGCGATCTCACCAACCTGGCCCAGGTTCGGCGCGAGGCGGCGCGCCTGGAAGATGTTGCCGTCCTTTCCGCTGACGCCCACGGCGCGCCCGCCGGCCCGGGCAAGCATCGAGACGATCGCCTTGTTGGCGCGGCCGCCCAGTACCATCTCGACGACATCCATCGTCTCGCCTTCGGTCACCCGCAGGCCGTTGACAAAACGGCTCTCCATCCCCAAGCGATCGAGGAAGCGCGTGATCTCCGGCCCGCCGCCGTGCACGAGGACGGGATCCACCCCCGCCCCTTTGAGCAGGACGAGGTCCTCGATCAGGGTGCCCTGATCTTCGTTGGCGAGCATGCTGCCGCCGAACTTCACGACGACGCTCTTGCTCTTCCAGGCGTTGACATAGGAGAGGGCGCGCGCCAGGGAGGCGCCGAGGTCGATCGCTTCGTGAGCCTGCAATGCCATGCCGCGGTCTCCTATGTCATGTAGCCGGCGTTGATCTTCACGTAGCTCTCATTGAGATCGCAGGTCCACCCGGTGGAGGAAGCCTCACCGAGCCCGAGGTCGATGATGATCTCGTACGCGGATGCCTTCATCCCCTCGGCGGCCGAGGGCAGCGCGCCGCTCAGCCCGACTCCCCCCTCGACAACTGGCACGCCGGCGATGAGCACCGCGAGACGGTCCGCTGCGATCGCCGCGCCCGACCGTCCGACGGCAGCAAGGATGCGTCCCCAGTTCGGTTCTCCTCCGTACAGCGCGGTCTTCACGAGGGGGGACGTCATCACCGTGCTCACGACCCGCTTGGCATCGGAGGTGGACCGCGCGCCGCGCACGGTGATCGTGACCAGCTTCGTCGCTCCTTCCCCGTCCTGCACGACCATCCTCGCCAACGCTCCGGCGACCGCGGCGAGCGCGGCCTGGAACACGGCCAGCTCGGGATCGCCGTCCGACGCGGGGGCGTGCCCCGCGCGGCCGTTGGCGAGGAGGAACATCGTATCGTTCGTGCTCGTGTCGCCGTCGACGGAGATGCGGTTGAACGTCTCCTCCGCGGCCGCGCGCAGGGCGCGCCGGAGCACCGGCGGCGGAACGGCGGCGTCCGTCGTCAATAGCGACAGGGTCGTGGCCATCTGCGGATGGATCATCCCTGCTCCTTTGGCCATCCCCCCGATGGTGACCGGTGCCCCCTTGAACGCGAACCGCACGGCCGCGGTCTTCACGAAGGCATCGGTCGTAAGGATCGCCTCAGCGGCCGAGGTCCCATCCCGGGAGAGC
>DATDEG010000228.1:0-5625 GCA_036523465.1 bacterium | reverse complement strand
CCATCCTCGGCGCGCAGTTGAGCGGCCGGCAATCGTGGGCAGGAGTCCCCTCGACAGTCTATCTCCTCGCCTCCGCGTTCTCCGCGTTCGGCTGGGGGAATCTCATGGATCGCATCGGGCGGCGGCGCACGCTGGTCACCGGCCTCCTGATGGGATGCGTGGCGGGCACGTTGGGGGTCATCGCGGTACTCGGCAAGTCCCTGGGGATCTTCCTGGTCGGCGCCACCTTCACAGGGTTCGCCGTGTCCTGCCTGACGCTCTCCCGGTTCGTATCGGCTGAGGTCCACCCGCCCGCGGAGCGGGCGCGGGCGATCTCTAACGTCGTCCTCGGCGGAACGGTCGGGGCGATCGCCGGCCCGCTCATGGCCGGTCCGGTGGCAAGACTCGTGCGGGGAGCCGGCTACGATGAGTTGGCCGGCCCGTTTGCGGTGATGTTCGTACTCTTCGCGCTCGGCGCGCTCATCATTTACGCTTGGCTGCGGCCGGAACCCAAGGAACTGGCCCGGGCCATCGGCGCGGACGACGGCCTCCCCCCAGTAAACGATCAGGCGCGCAGTATCGGCGAGATATTGCGGGACCGCGCCGTGGTCGTAGCGATGGCGGCGATGATCTTCGGCCAGCTGGTCATGGTCATGCTCATGGTCATCACCCCCCTGCACATGCGGGGACATGAGCACACGCTCAGCAGCATCTCCTACGTCATCTCGGCGCATGTCGTGGGGATGTACGCGTTCTCGGTGATCTCGGGACGGCTGGCCGACCGGTGGGGACGCTCCCCGGTCATCGCCGCCGGTGGAGCCGTCCTCATCCTGGCCTGCCTCAGCGCCACGCTCTCGCCGCAGGTGTTGCCGCTCTCCGTCGCGTTGTTCCTGCTCGGGTTGGGCTGGAACTTCTGCTTCGTCGCCGGCTCGTCGCTGCTGTCGGACCGTCTCTCGCCGCCCGAGCGCGCGCGCACGCAGGGATTCAACGATCTCCTCATCGGACTCGTCTCGGCGGTCGGAGGGCTCAGCAGCGGGATCGTGTTCGCCGCGATCGGCTACGGAGCGATGGCGGTGGTCGGCGCGGCGGCTGCGATCATCCCGCTGACACTCGCCGCGTGGTGGTCGGCTCGCTCACGCGCCCTGCCCGCCGGAGTGAGCGTCGCGAAGTAGCAACGGCACCACGTCTGGAAGCGTCCGGCAGAGATAGGCCGGCGCCGCCTCCTGCAGGGCCTCCCACGACGAGAAGCCGGTCGCCACACCGATTGTGAGTGCTCCGGCCGCCTTCCCCATCGCGACATCGTCGATCGTGTCGCCGACATAGACCGCGTCCCCCGGCGCAGCTCCCAGACGGCGTAAGGCGTGCAGGAGCGGCCCCGGCTGCGGCTTACGCTCCGTGATGTCGCCGCCGCAGATGACGATGTCGAACGTCCCCTCCCATCCGACGCGGGCCAGGTCGCGCTCGACGCGCGAACGATCTCCCGACGTCACGAGTCCCACGGCACGCCCGCCATCCCGCGCCGCGGCGATGACTTCTTCCGCGCCCGCCATCGCCCGCGGTGATTCGAGCGCGTAGTTCTCAAGCCAGAGGCGGTCGGCCTTGGGCCAGCGGTCCTTCGGCACACCCATCCGGTCGTAGAGCAGATACCAGTTCGGCGAGTAGTGCGCCCGGTAGACCGACTCGTCGAACCGCACCCCGAGCTGTGCAAAAACCCGGCTGAAGACGGCGTACTGGCTCGAGAGCGAGTCGAGGAGCGTGCCGTCCAGATCGAATAGGACGGCGCGAAGGTGAGGCACAGGCTTAGAGTATCCCGGGCGCATCATGCCGGCCGCTCACTCCAGGCGCTTCTGGAACCGCACGACGCTCACGGTGAAGAAGAAGAGGCCGAGGATGGCCAGCGGGATGATCTGGTTGAGGAGCGCCAGGAACCCGATGCCCTTGAGGATGATCCCGCGGACGACGATCAGGAAGTAGGTGAGCGGGATCGCATATCCGATCCACTGGATGATCACGGGCATGCCCTCGCGCGGGAACATGAACCCGGACAGCAGGATTGTCGGGAGGAAGGCGAAGAACGACGCCTGCATCGCCTGCCGCTGGGTGCGAGAGATCGTGGAGATGAGGATCCCCTGTCCCAGCGTGGCAAGGTAGAAGATCAGCGTCAGCCCGTAGAGCAGGAGCAGACTTCCCCGGATCGGCACCTTGAACCAGTAGGCTCCGATGATCAGCGCCAGCGTGATGTCCGCATAGCCGAGCACGACGTAGGGTAGGATCTTGCCGAGCATGAGCTCGGCCTTTCGGATCGGCGTGGCCACGAGCTGCTCGAGGGTCCCCAGCTCGCGCTCGCGGACGATCGCCATCGCCGTGAGCATCAGCGTGAGCATGCTGAGGATCACGGCGAGGAGCCCGGGGACCATGAAGTTCACGCTGCGGAGATCCGGGTTGTACCAGGCGCGGCTCCGGACCTCGAGCGGGAGGCCGGTCACTGCGATCCCGCTCCGTGTGAACCGCCGGGTGATGATTTCCAGGGAGGTGACCTGCCCGACCGCGTCGGCCGTGGAGAGGGCGCTCCGCGCGATCAGAGGATCGGAGGCGTCCACGATCACCTGGATCTGCGCGGTACGGCCGGCCAGCAGGAGGTCGTCGAAATCGGGCGGGATGATGATGCCCACCCGGGAACTGCCGTGATCGATCTCGCGTTCGATCTCCGCCTCGTTCACCGCCGTCTTGCGGATGTCGAAGTACCGCGAATTCACGAACCGCTGCAGGAGCGCGCGGCTCTCCTGGCTCCGCGACTGGTCGAGCACGATCGTGGGGAGATGTTCGACGTCGGTAGTGATCGCGTAGCCGAAGAGGAGCAGCTGGATGACCGGCATGAGGAGCGCCATGAGCAGCGTCCGCCGGTCGCGTACCAGCTGGACAAACTCTTTGACGATGATCGCGCCGAGCCGTCTACCCACCGGTTACCCGTCCTCCATCTCCACTCATCAATGACACAAAGACGTCTTCCAACGTGGCGAGGCCGGCAGAGGCCTTGATTTCGGCCGGCGTGCCTCTGGCAATGATCCGTCCGCCGTAGATGAACGCGAGCGTCCCGCAGTGCTCGGCTTCGTCCATGTAGTGGGTGGTGACCAGCACGGTCGTGCCCTCGTCGCCGAAGCGGTAGATGAGCTCCCAGAACTCGCGGCGCTGCACGGGGTCGGTGCCCGACGTGGGCTCATCGAGCAGCAGCAGATCGGGCCGGTGGAGGATCGCGCAGCCCAACGCCAGGCGCTGCCGCCAGCCCCCGGAGAGCGTGCCGATGAGCTGGCCCTCGCGCCCGCCGAGTTCAGCGCGCTCGATCCAGCCGGCGACCTTCGCGCGGCACTCCGCCTCACCGAGCCCGTAGATACGGGCGTAGAAGGTCAGCAGCTCGGAGACCGTGAGGTCGTTGTAGAGACTGCTGCGCTGGCTCATATAGCCGATCCGGGAGCGGATCTTCTCCGGATCCCGGGCCACGTCGAACCCGAGGACCTCGGCGCGTCCCTCCGATGGCTCCATGAGCCCGCAGAGCATCCGGATGGTTGTGGACTTCCCTGCGCCGTTGGGCCCGAGGAAGCCGAAGATCGCGCCGCGCTCGATGGCCAGATCGACGTGATCGACCGCGACGAACGTCCCGAACCGTTTCGTCAGGCCTTCCGCCCGGACGGCGAACCTGGCGTTCATGACGCGGACCTCGCCGTGCTTGCCATGTGGTTCAGGTACCGGATTCGTCTCGTACCTTCCGTCCCATCAGCGAGACGAACACATCTTCGAGCGAGGCGGCGATGACCCCGCTGCGCTCCACGGTCACTCCCGCGGCCTGCAACGCCCGGAGGAGGACGGCATGATGCCCATCATCGGGCACGACGACGTGAAGGGTGTGGCCGAACACCGTCGCCTGTTGGACGTCCGGCAGCGCACGCGCCGCGGCCAGGGCGGCCCGTCTCGGGGAGGCATTGACTTCGATGACCACCCCGGTCAGCCGCGCCTTCATGCCGGCCGGAGTGTCCACCGCAAGGACGCGTCCGTGGTGGAAGAAGGCGACCCGGGTGCATCGCTCCGCCTCGTCCATGTACGGCGTGGCCACGACCACCGTCATCCCCTGCATGTTCAGCTCGGTGAGGATCTGCCAGAACTCGCGGCGCGAGACCGGATCGACGCCGGTGGTGGGTTCGTCGAGCAGCAGGATGGCCGGCTCATGGATCAACGTGGCTGCGAGCGCGAGTTTCTGCTTCATGCCACCGGACAGATACTCGGCGCGCCGGTTGCGGAACGGGCCGAGCCGGCTGAACCCGAGGAGACGGTCGAGCCGCGGAGCAATTGCGGTCCGCGGCACATCGTAGGCGTCTGCGATGAAGCGCAGATTCTCCAGGACCGTGAGGTCGCCCCACAGGGAGAAGGCCTGCGGCATATAGCCGATGTGCGCCTTGACGGCTTCCGCGCCGCTGCGGATATCCCGGCCCGCGACATGCGCCGTCCCCGACGTCGGCTGGAGCACCGTGGAGAGCATCCTGAACAGCGTGGTCTTCCCCGCGCCATCGGGGCCCAAGAGACCGAAGATCTCTCCCCGCTGCACTTCGAACGACACCGCGTCCACCGCCGTGACGGTGTCGAACCGTCTGGTCAGCCGGTCCGTGGAGATCGGAAGAGTGAGGGGGTCGGCGGAGATCACGGGGCGGCGCCGTTGATGAGGATCACGGCGTCGGCGGGCATGCCCGGCTTGAGCAGGCGGTCGGGATTGGGCAGGGTGACCTTGACGGCGAAAACGAGTTTGACGCGCTCTACGGAGGTCTGCACGTTGCGCGGCGTGAACTCCGCGTGCTGGCTGACTTCCGTCACCGTACCTGCAAACGTCCGGCCGGGCAGCGCGTCGGTCGTCACCGTGGCGCGCTGGCCGAGGGCGATCTGCCCCAGATTCGGCAGCGGGATGTAGAGTCTGATCCAGACCTCATGGAGGTCGGCGATCGTCAAGATCGGCGCGCCCACGGCCACGACCTCCCCGGCCCTGGCATGTTCCGCGAGCACGATCCCGGTGAGCGGGGAGGCGATGGTGAGATTCTGCTGCTGGGCAAGGAGAACGCGCAGACCCGCCTCAGCCTGCGCGACGGCGGCCTCCGCGGCGGCGAGGTCGGCGCGCCGCTGCGCAATCATCTCCTCACCCGCCCGAGCGAGCGCGACGTTCGCTTCCGCCTGACGGACCTGCGATTGTGCCGCGCGCACGTCGCGCTCGCGGATCAGGACCTGCCGCTGATTCTCACGCGCCAGTCTGACCGCCGCCTCAGCCTGGACGATCAGATCCAGCGAGACCTCGTACTGAGCCTGGGCCGATGTGAACGCGGTCCGTGCGGCATCGACCTGCTGCGCGCTGACCGCGCCGTCCCTGAACAGCGCCTCGGTCCGGGTGAGATCGCGCCCGGTGCGCTCCGCGGCAGCGCGGGCAGCGGCGCTCGAATCGCGCGACGCGGCGCGCGCGGCCTCAGCCTGGCGCACGGCCTGCGCGCTCTGCCCCGCGGTCAGCGTCTTCGTCTCCCCGGCCTGCCCCACGCGCACCCGGGCGACGTCCGCCGCGGCCCGGGCCTGCGCGACCTGGGCGTTGACTTGACGGATCTGCAAGGCGAGGGCGGC
>DATDEG010000227.1:0-10868 GCA_036523465.1 bacterium | reverse complement strand
CCGAGGAGGAGATTGAAGAGCTTGTCCTGATCTACCGGGCCCGCGGCATCCCCGAGTCTGAAGCCAGGCGCGTGGCGGAAGGCGTCATGCGGGACGAGGCACAGGCGCTGGAGACCCTGGCCCGGGAAGAGCTGGCGATTGCTCCGCAGGAGCTCGGTGGATCCGCGTGGGAAGCGGCAGCCGCATCGTTCCTATTGTTTGCCGTGGGAGCAATCATCCCCGTGCTCCCCTTCATGTTCCTCGCAAATGCACGGGGCGTCTTTGCCAGCCTCGCCCTCAGTGGGGCGGGACTGTTCGTCATCGGCGCGGGCACGACCCTGTTCACGGCCCGTCCCGTGATCTGGTCCGGCACACGTCAGGTGATCTTCGGCCTGGCGGCCGCCGGCATCACCTTCGGGATTGGCAGACTCATCGGTGTCAGTCTGACCGGATAACTCCAGACGGCGAACTCGTTCGCCGGGGCAGCATGGCGCACATTCGACCGGCTTCGTTTCGGCGTGCGCAGGAATGGCAGACGGCTCGTGGAGCGTATGAATGTGATGATGCGATTTGATCTCAGTAGTCGGAGAGGATGGCGCCGCGCCCTGGCAACAACGATCACGGTCGTGGCGGTGCTCGCCGCGGGCGCACCCGCAGGGGCCGCCGGACCTGATCAGGTCGACATCCTGCTCGATCGGCTCTTCGGGGCAGGCGATCGGATCCCGTATGTGTTGACCGCGGACTTCAGCGGGTTCATCTTGGCCTCGGTCGCCGGCGCCCAGTTGCGGGCGGACGCTGAGGGATCGTTCCAGGAATGGCGCGGAAAGGACAACATCCGGCGGCGGACGGTCGCCGCCGATACCGCAAGCGACGTGCAGGGCGTCGGCCGCGTAACGGGGCATCTTGTTTTGACGTTCTCCAACCACTGCATCAACTGCACGCATCCCTGACCTCACTGACCGGTAGACCACCTCAGCAGCCGCGAGACCGGTCGACTCCGCGGCATCGACGGCCGCACGGCAGAGTGCTACGGTGAGGGCGACGGCCGGCGAGGTGAGTGTCTGTGCCTTCCCACATTCTCGTGGTGGATGATGACGCGCTGCTGCGCCGGAGCCTGACCTTCAACCTGCAGCAGGCGGGATACCGTGTCAGCGCCGCGGAGAGCGCCGAAGACGGCCTGGCACTGGCGCGCCGCGACCCGGCCGACCTCGTCCTCCTGGACATCGGACTCCCTGGTATCGACGGCTTGGAAGCCCTCCGCCGGTTCCAGGACGGCACGCCCGCTCCCGTCATCTTCCTCACCGCTCGCCGGCGCGAGCTGGATCAGGTGCTTGGGCTCGAACTGGGCGCGGACGACTACGTCACCAAGCCGTTCGACCTCGACGTGCTGTTGGCGAGGATCCGGGCCGTGCTCCGCCGGCTAGAAGCGGTGTCGTCATCTCCGGCCTCCGCTGCGCGCCCCCTGACGGCCGGCGACCTCGTCATCGACCCCGGCGCGCACACCCTTGCGCGGGCCGGGACCCCGGTGAGCCTGCCCCCGCGGGCGTTCGACCTCCTGCACGCGCTCGCGCTGAATGCCGGCCGGACGGTGTCGACCCGCGATCTCCTGGCCAGGGTCTGGGGCGCGGAATTCAAAGGCGAGCCGCAGGTCGTCTACGTCCACATCCGGCTGCTGCGCGAGAAGCTGGAAGCGGATCCTGAGCACCCGAGGCGGATCGTGACCGTGCGGGGCGTCGGCTACCGGCTCGAGGTCGGTCCGTAATGCTGCGCACGCTTCGCGGACGTTTCATCATCAGCCACGTCCTTCCGCTGTTCGTCGTGGTGCCGCTGATGGGACTCGCTCTGATCTATGTGCTGGAGACGCGGGTCGTGCTGCCGAATCTCATCGACGAGCTCACGGGGGAAGCCGTCCTTCTCGCGGACCTGGCGCGGGCGCAACCGGCGATTTGGTCCGATCCTGGTCAGGCGCGTGGGTTCGTCACGCGGGTGGCCCCCCACCTCGACGACCGCGTCATGCTCCTCAGCCCCGACGGGCGCCTGCTGGCTTCCAGCGATCCCTCGGACCGCTCTCGCATCGGCACTCCCATCGCTCCTCCGGGCCTTGCTTCAGCCACCGGTGGTCGGCTCAGTGTGCGCACGATCCACAGCCGCCGGCCTGATGTGGAGATCGTGGACGTGCTGGAACCCGTGGAACGTGCCGGAGGTGGCCTGGCCGGGTTCATCCGCGTCACGCTCAGCGCGGAGACCGTGATCGACGAATTCTTCAAACGGCGAAACCTCATCGCGGGGACACTCGCCGGGGGCATCCTCGTCGGCAGCGCGATCGGCTGGGTTCTCGCCGTGAACCTCGGCCGTCCGCTGCAGCAAGTGACGACGTCCGTCGAGGAGCTGGCCGGGGGAGAACGCTGGACACCGTTGCCTGAACCTCCCCTGGAAGAGATGGGTGCTCTGGTCCGGGCCTTTAACGGCCTGGTCGTGCGGCTTCGCAAGATGGAAGATGCCCGCCGGCAACTCCTGGCCAATCTTGTTCACGAACTCGGCCGGCCGCTGGGCGCGCTGCGCTCCGCCATCCAGGCCCTGCAGCGCGGGGCCGGTGAGCGTCCTGACCTGCGCCAGGAGCTCCTCAGCGGAATCGACGACGAGATCGGGCGGATGGGCCGTCTCGTGGAGGATCTCGCTCAGGTCCACGACCGCATTCTCGGATCTCTGGAACTGGAACGACGTGATGTCAACATCCCCGAATGGCTCCGCCACGCCGTGACCCCATGGGCGGCCGCGGCGGCGCGCAAGGGGCTGCGCTGGACCGTAGCCGTTCCACCGGATCTCCCTCCGGCCAAGATCGATCCGGATCGTCTCGCTCAAGCGATGGGAAACCTCGTCAGCAACGCCATCAAATTCACTCCCGAAGGCGGCGCCGTGTCCGTCGCGGCGGGAGTGGAAGACGATGACCTATGGATCCGCGTGGAGGATACGGGCCCCGGCATCCCGCCCGGTGAGCAGGAGCGCATCTTCGAGCCGTTCTATCGCGGCCGGGGAAGCCATCGCTTCCCCCCGGGCATGGGACTCGGACTGGCGATCGCGCGCGACCTGGTCACTGCGCATATGGGAACTCTCGAGCTCGAGGGCAACCAGGGCACGCGCTTCACCATCCGCCTCCCGCTTCACCCCTCCTAGCCTCAGTCGTTCTGACGCGGGGAACCCTCCCGGCCTTCTCCGCGCTACAGGTGCACGGCTGGTGGCATGATCTCCCCTCCGGCGACCGGGTGCGCAGGAGTAGAGCGGCTATGGCATCCCTACGGCAGCAAGCGCTGCCCGCAGTCCCGCCGGAAGGTGTCCGTCGTCCTTGTACAACGCGTAGGCTTGACGCAGCATCGTCTTGGCCCGACCAGCCTGTCCATTCCGGAGATAGACCCGCCCGAGCATGTAGACCGCCAGCGGATTCTGCGCGTCAAAGCGGACGGCCTGTTCCAGTTCCCGGGCGGCTGTACGCAGCCCTTGCGGAGTCGCCGGCCCGTTCACGAGCCCGCCGGTGACCTGCTCGCCCCGATAGTAGTAGAACTGCGACCGCAGGAACGAGATCCCTAACAGGTTGACATCATGCGGGCGCAACCACGCGCTCTGCGCTGCCGCCGGACGGTAGGCGGTGATGAAACCGTTGCGATCGAAGACCGGCTCCAGGAAACGATAGCCCCCGCGCCGCGCGTCGGCGGCAAAGATGCCCTGGTGCGTGGCCACCGGCCGGGGCTCTGAGGCATCGACTTCGACATCGCGCCCATCCGACAGGCGTACGATCGTCACCGCATGGCCGTTGTTGCTCTCCTGACCCACCATGTTCTTCCAGACCATGGCGACGCCGGCATCGGCGCCGGCGGCCTGCAATAGTCCGGCCATGAGCACCGATTGCAGCAGGCACTGGCGCTCACCGAACTGCACCGTCCAGACGAACTCGTACCCACGGACCAGACTGAAGCGCGGGATGGTGGCCTTGATGAGCCGGTACGACCAGATCGCGGTGTTCAGCTCCTCCTCCGTGCGACGGCGTGCGTCGCCGGCCACGCGGACGGCCTGAGCCCGGGAGGCGAGCGCGTCGAGGAGCGTGTCCTGACCGGCGAGCCGCACAGGCGAGCGCGCGTACGCCTGCTCGAACCACTCGTAGAACGGTTGCGCCCGCGCCGGGACTTCACGATCAGAATCGCGCAGGAATGTCGTGAAGGCATCCGACCGGTATGGATACGTACCGGGCTGAGACGGCGCGGATAGAGCCGCCCAGACCGGCCAGCCCACAGCCGCGGTCACCGCAATCGCGACAGCGAGGGGTCTCCAGATCTTATGGGCGCGCATCGCTCAGACCCTCCCTCGGTCACACGCGGATGAAGATCCTCCGCCGGTACAGCGACAGCAGCACAAGCCACCAGAAGACGATGAACGCGATCGTATACATCCATCCTCCAAGCTCGGGCCCGAAGCGTGCGCTCAGGTAGCCGACCAGCGCTTGCTGGAGGGATACCGCGTGTTCGTCTTGCCGGCGCGGCCCCACCGACTGCAGGATGAGAACCTTAGAGAGGATGGACGCAACGTACACGAGGATGGCATTCGCTCCGAACACGGCGAAGGGATAGGCGGCTCCGCGGAGGCCGGCCAGATCGAAGGCCAGGTAGCAGAGTCCCAGGACGAGCGTACCCATCCCCCCGGCGAAAAGGATGTATGATGCGCTCCACACGGGTTTGTTGAACGGCAGGTCATGCTGCAGCAGCCATCCGACCGCGGCCAGCGCCGTGCCGGCGGTGAAGAGAGCGGCGGCACCTTTCCACCCGCGGAGCGGGGGACGACGCAGCCGATCTCCCAGCAGGGTCCCCAGGATCACCAACGCGGACGTGGGCACGACCGAGATGACGCCCGCCAGATGCCGGGGACCGAGATACACTTCGTTCAGGTACTTGATGATGTTGAGATCGGCCTCGAAGGTCGGAGCGGCGGCCCCTGGAACAGGCACGAATCTGATCAGGGCCCAGTGCGCGGCGAGACACGCCCCGGCCAAGAGGACACGCGCCGCGGACGGAAGTCGAGCGGCCAGCACCCCGGCAAAGTAGGCCAGGCCGAGCAACTGCAGCACTCCCATCCCCAGCGAAAGCCGGTGGGCAACGACGGAATCGATCATCATGCCCAGAATGATGAGCAGTCCCGACCGCCGGGCGGCCCGCAGCAGATACCGCCACACCGGCTGCCCCCATCCCTGCGCGGAACCGGAACTGAACGGAATGGCCACGCCCATGGCCAGGATGAACCAGGGGAAGATCATGTCGGTGAAGGTTACTCCCTGGCCCCACGGCGCGTGCATCAACTGCCGGGGCGTGCGGGGAGTCCAGATGAGGTTGTTGACCAGCAGCATAGCGGCGATGACAGTCCCGCGGAAGACATCCAGTGAGATCACGCGCAGCGGTGGCGTCGGTGCTCCCCGCGCAGGCGTCGCGGATATCTGCGCCTCGACATCGGTCATACGGTCCGTCTCCCACCACCTCGGATGAATTGCCTGCCCAATCTGTGGAGCGACTGAGCCGCCCCTGACGTTCCCCACGATGGCTCTTGAGCCGAGCCGGGCCCACGCGCCGGCGGCGGGTGCGGCACGCGCCGGAGGGAACCGCGTTCGTGCCGCGGGCGCTTACGTGATTGCCATGTACCAGATACGGACCGTCCCGGTACTGCTGGCGTTTGCGATCGTCCTCCTTGCAGCGATCGTGCTCTGGGGTGTCCGGCGCGACCGCGGTCCCCAGGTCGGCCTGCGGGCGCAGGATGATCGAACCGGGAGGATGCTCATCTGTCTCCTCGTCCTGGCCGCGCTCGCGGCCGGGGCATTCATCTCATCTGTGCTGGTCCGGCCATGACGGGTCGCCTGGCTCTCTCCACGGTCGCGGTCGTACTGGTCTCGTCCCTCATCCCTCCGCCCATGGCCTGGGCGTCTGACCTTCCGGACGCTCGCGGCAGCGCGGGCGGGGTGCGGCGGGGGGGCACTCTGCCTCCGGTCGAGCACCGGCTCCTCGATGCCTTCGCCGCCCAGGGTCTCATCGATAGCCTGAAGGCCATCCGGGCGGACACCAACGGCCATCTGACGATCGCGGGATTGGTCTTCGTCATTCCACGACCGACACCGCGTGGCACGGGAGTGGCCGCCGATTACGCGTGGCGGCTGGCCCGTGTCGCGCTGGCTGCAGTGCCGGCTCTCGACGAAGTACACTTGACCGGGTATCACCCCGCCGATGCGATCGAACCGCAGACCGTGGCGTTCACCGCGGCTGTATCCCGCGCCGAGGCCGCGCGCGAGCCGGGTGCGGCTTCCCGTATATGGTCGGACGACCGGCCCTCAGAAGGACGTTCGGCGTTCCCATCCCTACGTGCCCGAAAGGAACGCGGCCCGCGGGCCATCGGAGAGATCCCGGCGGGAGTGCACCGCGAGTCGGTGCTTTCGCATGGCGACCCTTCCAAGCCAACCCTCGCCCTCACCTTCGACGACGGTCCAGGGCCGATCTATACCACTCTGCTGCTCGACACGCTGGACCAGCTCGGCTTGAAGGCGACATTCTTCCTCGTCGGAGAGCGGGTCATCCAGTATCCGTACTTCGTCCAGGCGATCGCCCAGCGCGGCCACGACGTCGGCAATCACAGCTTTCATCATCCGAATCTGACCCGGCTCACCGAGGCGGACGTCCTGACTGAGCTTGCGCAAACGCAGGAGGCGATCGCCCGCACCGTCGGGATCACCCCCCGGTACTTCCGGCCTCCGGGTGGGGACTACAACGCCTCCATCATCGCCGCCGCCCGATCGCTCGGGCTGACGACCGTTCTGTGGACGGACGACCCCGGCGATTACGCCCATCTCGACCCAGGCCTGGTTGAGCAGCGGCTCATGAGCCGCACCCACAACGGTGGGATCCTCCTCCTGCACCAGGGTGTGAGCGACACGGTGCACATCCTGCCTCCGATCGCCGCGCTCCTTCGGCGAGAAGGCTATCATCTGACGAAGGTGAGCGACCTCCCCCTCCCCGCTGCCGGCCCGTGAAGGGTCCGGACGGCCCGTGACAGGCCCCGGCGACGCCCTTTTGCCCCTTCAGGTTCCCATAAGGTTCTGCTAAGCGTCCCGTAAAGCCCAGCCGGCCGGTAGATGGCTATCGTCCAGGGTGGCGCGCATCGCGCGCGCCCGGGAGAGGAGCCCGGCACATGGGTTTTCAGGACGAACTGACCGGCGCCCCGGACGATTCCAAGAGCGTTACCCTCGCCCCGGAACAAGAGGACCTGTTCGAATTGTTGGTCACCGAGCACTGGAGGTTCATGTATCGCATCGCCTTGCGGCTCACGGGCAGCCGGGCAGAGGCGGACGATCTCGTGCAAGAAGCCGTCGTCGAGGCATTCCACGCCTTCCCGCGGTTCCAGCCCGGCACCCGGTTCGACCGGTGGATGGCCAGGATCATGACGCACACCTTCATCGACGGAACCCGCCGCAGGCGCCGGCGCACCGTCCTCTCGCTGGACGAAGCAGACGCGTCGGAGCCTGCCGACCCAACGCCGGGGCCCGAAGAGACGGCAGACCAGCATGAGCTGCACGACCGGGTCCAGAGCGCGCTGATGGAACTTCCGAAGGAATTCCGGACGGCCGTAGTGCTTGTCGATCTGGAAGGACACTCCTACGAAGATGCCGGCCGGATCATGGGGACCCCTATCGGTACGGTGCGGTCGCGTTTGCACCGCGCCCGGCTGGTTCTGCGCCGTGCGCTCGAGCCGGTGCTCAGAGCATCGTAGGGGAGCAGCAGCTCTTTGCAGCGTAACGATCTCAGCGCGCCATTGCGGTGACTCACCCCGCGCGTGCTCGACGGCTGGGCCAGAGGTCCTGAAGGTAGTCCAGAACGAACCGATCTCCGGCATCCGCGCGGATGATGGCCAGCACCACCGCCGGGAGAGATGTCACCCCCGCATAGACCAGATATCGGGGCGACCAGAGCGGGCGGAACTTTTCCTTGAACGCGTGCAAACCTTTGAAATTGTAGAACTGGTTGAGATGATCGTACAGGTAGTGAAGCGCGCGCTCTGCCGCGGGAGCCCCGCCGTGTAGGCCTACTCCGGCGAGCGGGCTGAGCCCGAGGTTGAATGACGTGTAGCCTCGGCCCCCGGCCCACTGCAGCAAGCGCACGAAGAGAAAGTCCATTGTTCCCGGAGGCGCGTCCTTCCGGCGCCGCATGAGATCGATCGTAGCCTCGTTCAGCCGGTACTCGGGAATGACGTTGGCAAACGACACGACGCGGCCGTCCGGCGCGTGGATGGCCATGATCGGGCTGGACCGGATGTAGTCATCATCGAACCACCCAAGCGAGAACCCCTTCTCCGCCCCGTGCATCATCGCCAGCCAATCATCGCTCACCTGGCGCAGCTCCTCGAGCAACCCGTCCTGGATCGGCGGCTCGTGGAGGACGGCCTCGTGACCCGCCCGGGTCACACGGTTCACCGCCCCCCGGACCGTCTTGCCTTCCTTCCCCTCCAGCGAGAACGTCACGAGCGGGACGATCCCCTCATCGCCGATGTGCATGACATGAAACCCCGCCGCCCGGTAGTGGGAAAGGTAGTCGGGAAGGGTCTGGTAGAGCGCCGGGGTCCAGTCGTTGTGGAGACAGTGATCCTGGAACCTTTCGATCGCCTGCAGAGCATCCTCCGGCGGTCCGATCGGATCTCCCAGCGCGAGAGCCACCCGTCCTTTGACCGTGAAGGCGATCACCGAGCCCCGCGGGCTGAAGTAGTACGCCTTGTCCGGAAGGAGCGTCAACCGCGCAATGGAGGAACGACCGAACTGCTCCACGGTACGCCGGGCGCGGTCCTTCTCCGCGGAGACAGGTGCGGCTCTCAGCAGCACGGGACGCAGCAGCATCAGCAGCGCGTATGCCGCGGTCGCCGCGCCGATCACGTAAATGGAATCGGCGAAGTCACGCCCGAATCTGGTCACCGGCTGAAGCCCGGGATCGGCATACTCCGTGAACATGAGGAGCGTCTGCCGCAGCGCGGCGCCGAGACCGAAGTCGGTCTTGAAGTGCCGGTCCAGCAGGTAGAATCCCGCCGTCCCGTAGGCCAGCACGAAGGCCAGGGCGGTCGCGGCCGTACTTACCGCCCGCCGCACCGACGGCGGATCGGATCGTGCCTGGAAGTGCGGGCGAAAGGAGAGGAGCACGGCGCCGGCGGCCCCGGCGAGCAGCGCCTCCTCGTAGTCGAGGCCCTTGAGCAGGTGGCTGATCAAGGATGCGCCGAGGGCCAGGAGGGTGAGATACCAGGCGATCCGTTTCCGGCGCCACAGGCCCAGCGCGAGGGTCAGAAGGGCGAATCCCGCCAGGACCGCCGCCGCCCGTGCTCCGTGGCGCACCACAAGGGGAAGGTGGGCGATCGCGGCCATGCGCGCGGGGAGTGACGGCGTGATGCCGGAGATGACGTTCACGACGCCGGTCAGGGCCGTGAGCGCGGCTGCCGCGCGCACGCCCCAAAGCGTCGTCTGCGTGTCCACCTCGGCGGCGAACGATCGGAGACGCCGCAAGATGGAGAACCCCACCGCCATCGGCAGCCAGAACGTCAGCCCGCGGAACGCCAAGGTGATCACCGCGGCCCGCTCGATCGGGATGCCCAGCGAGGTGAACACGAGCGTCATGACCCCTTCGACGACGCCGATACCCTGGGGTGTGATGGAGATGTTCCAGAACAGGATCCCCATGGCATATCCGGCGACGAGCACACCCAGGCCGACGGGACGGTAGAACGCGATGATGAGGAGGTAGAGTCCGGCGAGATCTATCAGGTGCGCCGCCAGCGCGACCCCGACCGTCCGGAGGAAATCCCACGGATGCGCCATGACCGCCGCAGCCGCCTCGCGGAACTCCAACGCGGTCCGCTCAGCCCAACTCGCGGCAGATCTCTGCCGCCCTGGGAAGAGGCGGACGATCCGCTGCTGCGCCGCCTCCACCAACCCCAAGAGCGTGCGTACCCACTGCGGACGCCACAGCCCTGCCAGGAGTACCAGCGAGAGGAGGGCGACCACGCCGAACAACGCGGCGGCCGCCGCGACCTCGTACAGGCGCAGATCGCGGTGCACAAACAGCACGACGAGACCCACGGTGAGTACGAGCATGAAGGCGGCCAAATCGGCGATCAGGGCCAGCAGCATCCCCGCGGCGGCACGCCCCGGAGGTTGACCCCGGCGCGCCGCATCGTCAACAAACAGCGCCGCGCCGCCGAAACCCGCCGCCGGGGTGGCCACGTTCACGGCGACGGAGGCGCAGACGATGGGCAGCAGGTGGCGCAGGCGCGACGGCACACCCACCGTCTCGAATGCCGACCGGTACACGGCGGTGAGCGCCAGGAAGTAGAGCGTCTGGACGCCAGCGGCCGCCAGCATCCAACCCCAGCGGCCCTGTCGAAACACGGCCCACAGCCGCTCTGCGTCGGCAAGATGCGCCACCGTGAACCAGAGGGCCCCGAGGATTAGCAGTTGCAGGATCAGCCGGCGCGTCATCGGGAGGCGATTCCGTGGATCACCTTCTCGAATCGTCAGATCAGGCCTGCGCCCGATGGTGGCTCCCACAAACCGAGGAGTGTCAGTGGGTCAAGGATGCTGCCTCGAGCGGCGTCTGCGGGGAGCAGGACGCGGCAATGATGCGGTCGCGGCACGCGCCCGCACTCGTCTGACCTGAGACAGCGTACGCGCCAAGAGGGAAGGTGGAGGGACAGGATCGGGCAGCGCGCGCAGGAGCCTGCGCACAGCTTTCCACTCATCGGCCGCTGTCCGCCGCCTTGACCCATAGGGTGCGCTGCCCTCGTTCATCGGACGCCTGGCCTCTCCACCTGCCTCCCGGCGTACACTACCGGGG
>DATDEG010000226.1:0-4866 GCA_036523465.1 bacterium | reverse complement strand
CCCCCGCGCTGGCGGCGGCCCTCGACGTCGTCGGCCACCCCATCGTGCACCTGTGGGTATCGGCGAGCGCGCCTGACGTAGATGCGTTCGTGTATCTCGAGGAGATCGACGCCCGGGGTAATGCGCGGTACATCACGGAAGGGAACCTTCGCGCATCTCATCGCGCTCTGGGACAAGCTCCGTATCAGACGCTTGGCTTGCCGTTCCATTCATTCTTCCGGCGCGATCAGACGCCGATTCCGGCGGGTGAAGCGGTGGAACTGGTCTTCGATCTCCTGCCGACGGCCTGGCGCTATTCGCCAGGCAAACGACTCCGCGTGACCGTGGCGTTCGCCGACGCCGGCAACTTCGCCACTCCCATCCTGAACCCGCCGGCGGCAGTCAAGGTGTACCGCGATCCTCAGCACCCGTCGTACATCGAGATTCCCACCGTGCCATCGCCGTAGCGACGCTTCACCGGATGAGGGGCGAGAAGTCCGGAGGCGGCGGCGACCCGCGGGACCCCCCCGGGTTACATCGAGAGGAACAGGAGGAAGGGATTTTCCAGCAGGCGCTTGACCTCGCCGATGAATTGAGCGGCCTCGGCACCGTCGGTGACCCGATGATCAGCGGAGATCGTCGCCTTCATGATTGACACGACGGAGATCTGACCGTTGCGTACGACCGCCCGGGGCTGCGCCGCGCCGATGGCGAGGATGCCGGCGTGCGGCGGGTTGATGATGGCGATGAAGCTCTCCACGAAGTCGAACATCCCCAAGTTGCTCACGGTGAACGTCCCGCCCTCGTAGTCCTGCGGTTTCAGGTGGCCGTCGCGGGCGCGCTCGGCCAGCGCCTTCGCCTCCGCGCCGATCTGGGGCACCGACTTCTGATCGCAGTCCCGCAGGACGGGGGCGATGAGACCTTCCGGCAGCGCGATCGCGATGGCGAGGTTCACCCGGGTGAAGTGGCGGATCGTGCCGTTCACGAACGCGGCGTTGAGGTTGGGGAACTTCCGCAGGGCCAGGGCCGCCGCCCGGAGGATGAAGTCGTTCACGGTCACGCGGTGCTCCTCGCCCAGCGTCGCGTTGAGCTGCTGCCGGGCGCGCAGCGCCTCGTCCATCGAGACTTCCGCCGCGATGTAGAAGTGGGGAACTTGCTGCTTGCTCTCGACCATGCGGCGCGCGATCGTGGCGCGCATCCGGGTCGGGGCCTGCTCTGTGTACTCCACAATGGGCGCGCCGGGCGCGGCAGGCATCGCCGGAGCCCCGGTCGCGGGTGCCGGGGCGGCCTGGACAGCCAGCGCAGCTTCGACGTCTTCCTTAGTAATGCGGCCTTCCGGTCCGGTGCCGCGCACCAGGGAGAGGTCGAGCCCTTTCTCTTCGGCCACCTTCCTGGCCAGCGGAGAGGCTTTGACCCTGCCGTCGGCCACCGAAGCGCCTCCCGGAAGCGCAGCGGGAGTCGTGCGCGCGGCGCCGGAAGGAGAAGCCGCGGCGGGGATCTCCGGCTTCCCGCCCGTTGGGGTGGCTTGAGCGGATCTCCCGGTGGCTTCGGCAACCTTCGTCCCCGAGGGTCGTGTTGCCGTCTCCTCGGGTTTCGCCGCGGGCTTGGCTCCCGGCGAGCCGATGGCGGCGATCTTCGCTCCCACTGGGGCGGACTGTCCTTCACCCACGACGATCTCGACAAGGGTGCCGGCTTCTTCGGCCTCGATGTCGACGTTGACCTTGTCCGTCTCGATCTCCGCGATGGCCTCGCCCGGCGCGACTTTGTCGCCGACCTTCTTGCGCCAGGCGAGGACCTTGCCCTCGGTCATGGCGTCGCCCATTTTTGGCATGATGACATCCGGCATACGACCCCTCAACGACGAGATATGGGATAAGGGAAAGGGAAGAGGAACGCCATGCTACGCTCGGTGGAGAGTCTTCTTGACTGCGCGAATGATGTCTTCCTCGTGCGGGACCGCGAGCAGCTCCAGGTTCCGCGCGTACGGCATCGGGACGTCCGCGCCGGTCACGCGCTCCACCGGGGCGTCGAGGTCGTCGAAGACCTGCTCGTAGATCGAGGCGACGATCTCTGCCGCGGTCCCGAACGGCTTCCACTGCTCCTGGACCACCACGGCGTGGTGGGTTCTCCGCACCGAGGCGGCCACCGTCTCGATATCGAAGGGCCGCAGAGTGCGGAGATTGATGACCTCGGCGTCGATCCCCTCATTCGCCAGCCGCTCGGAGGACGCCAGTGCAACGTGCAGCATCCGGCTGTACGCGACGATCGTCGCATCTTCACCCTGCCGGACAACTTCGGCCTTCCCGAATGGAATGGCAAAATCGCCGTCAGGGACGTCTCCTTTCATCCCGTAGAGCGCCGCGTTCTCGAGGAGGATGACAGGATCCTTTCCTCTTATTGCGGTGCGCAGCAGACCCTTGGCCTCGGCCGGCGTCGCCGGCGCCGCGACGACGAGTCCTGGGAAGTGGCCGTAGGTGGCCTCCAGGCTCTGCGAATGCTGCGCCGACAGCTGCACACCGGCGCCGTTCGGCCCGCGGATGACCAGCGGTGCTTCGGCCTGTCCCCCCGAGAAATACCGCAACTTCGCCGCGTTGTTCACGATCTGGTCCAGGGCGAGCAGGGAGAAGTTCCAGGTCATGACCTCGACGATGGGCCGCAGCCCCAGCATCGCCATCCCGATCGCCGCCCCGATGAAGCCCAGCTCCGAGATCGGCGTGTCGATGACCCGGCGCGGGCCGTAGCGATCGAGGAGGTCCGCCGTCACCCGGAACGTGCCCTGGTAGAGCCCGATGTCCTCGCCCATGAGAAGGACCGCCGGGTCGCGGTCCATCTCTTCGACCAGCGTGGTGCGGAGCGCGTCACGGTAGGTAAGCTCGGGCATCGCTGCGCGGATTACGGGGCGCCGTAGATGTCGGTAAACAGCGCCCCCGGCTCCGGCTCCGGGCTCGCCTCTGCAAACTGTACGGCATCCTGAACGATGCGAACCGCGTCGTCGTGCGCCCGCTTCACCTCCGCCTCGCTCAGCAGCCCGGCCTCCCGCAGTTGATGCTCGAGGACGAGGACGGGATCGCGGCCCTTCGCCTTGGCAATCTCCTCCTTGCTCCGGTAGGGCTGGAAGAGATCGGCCGCGCCGTGGCCGGCGAAGCGGGAGGTGAGCAGCTCGACGGCGTAGGGGCGGCCGCTCAAGCGGACCTGAGAGATGATCCGCGCAGCCAAGGCCCGCACGGCGACAAAGTCCATCCCGTCGGCGCGCTCATGGTCGATGGCATACGCGCCGAACCGCGCCGCGAGATTGGTCAGCGCCGACGATCGCTCCACCGACGTTCCCATGCCGTACTGGTTGTTCTCGACGATGTAGACGAGGGGGCAGAAGCCCTCGCGGCCCCAGACGCCGGCCATGTTCACGGCCTCGTGGAACGCGCCGGTGTTCATCGCCCCATCGCCGAGGAAGCAGAGGCAGACGCGATCCGTGGCCCGGTAGCGCAGCGCGTACGCCGCGCCGGTGGCGAGCGGGAGATGGCCCCCGACGATGCCGTACCCGCCGTAGAAGCCGCGGGCGACGTCGAAGAGATGCATCGACCCGCCTTTGCCCTTCGCCAGCCCCGTCGCCTTGCCGAAGAGTTCCGCCATGACCGCGTCGGGGGAGGATCCGCGGAAGAGCGCGTACGCATGGTCCCGGTACGCGGTGAAGAAGATGTCGTCGGCGCGGAGCTCGGCGAGCCACCCCGCGGCGACGGCCTCTTGCCCGCTGTAGACGTGGAGGTACCCGCCGATCTTGCCCCGCCGGAACGCGCGCTCAGCCTCTTCCTCGAACCGGCGAGCGACGAGCATGGCGCGATACCAGCGGACGGCATCGCGCAGCGCCGCGGGGGCGCGTTCACGGTTGAGCTGCACCGCGCCGCGTTCGCGTGTCCGGGACGGTTCTCTCATGCGCGATTCACCCAGGTCGCAAACAATGCCATAATACTACCATGAGCAATGCAACACCCACCACCCGCGAGCTTCTGGAGCGCATGCTCGCGAAAGTCGAGGAGATGCGGCAGGCGATCGAGTCGGCCCATTCCGCGGAGGTGGACAGCGCCAGGGCGCGCGAGGCGCTGGACGATCTCGAGCGCCGCGTACGCGCGATGATGCAGGAGACGCTATAATCGACTCCATACCGATGCGTCACCTTCCCAAGGTTGAGCTCCATCTGCACCTCGAGACCTCGCTGAGACTCCGCCGCCTCGCCGAGCGGCGCGCTGAAGACAACGGACGGGGGCCGGCGGCGCTGATCGCCGACCCGTCGAGGTTTGTTGGCTATGACCGGCTCCGGCGTCTACGGTACGCGAGCCGGGCCGGCCGGGTGGCCGACGCACTGTACTCGCCCGAGAACATCGAGACGATCACGTACGAGCTCCTCCAGGAAGCGGCCGCGGACGGCCTGCGATACGTCGAGGTTCGCGTGGGAGGACGGCGCGGATTCACACTCCTTAGTCCCCGGCGCATGCTCGAGGCCATGGCCGCCGCGCGCGACCGTGCCGCCGCCGACTTTGGGATCCGGAGCGGCTTCCTCATCACGATCGTGCGCGAACGCGGTCCAGAGGAAGCGGAGGCGCGGGTCCGCGACGCCCTGGACTGCCGCAGCTGCGGCGTCGCGGGCGTCGATCTGGCCGGTGATGAGGAGAACTACCCGCCGGCGTTGTTCGCTCGGGCCTTGGCTCTGGGCCGCGACGGTGGTCTGGGCATCACCGCGCACGCCGGTGAGTTCGCCGGACCGAGCAGCATATGGACCGCGATCTATCAGCTCGGGGCGCGGCGTATCGGCCACGGCATCCGGGCGGTCGAGGATCTCGCTTTGCTCGACCACCTGCGCGAGCACGGCATCACCTTGGAGATCTGCCCGAC
>DATDEG010000225.1:0-3372 GCA_036523465.1 bacterium | reverse complement strand
CGAGATCGTCGGCGTGGATAGTCTGGATGACGCCTATGATGTCCGTCTCAAGCGATGGCGGCTGGCCAGGCTCACGGCGCTCGCCGGTTTTTCCTTTCAGCAGGTCGATATCTGCAACCGGACGGAGCTGGAGGAGGTCTTCCGCGCCCACGCGTGTGACCGTGTCGTCAATCTCGCCGCCCGGGCCGGCGTGCGGCGGAGCCTCGTCGATCCGTGGGCTTACTACCAGTCCAACGTCATTGGCACCCTCAATCTCCTGACCTGTTGCCGGGATCACGGCATCAAGACATTCGTCCTGGCATCGACATCGAGCCTCTACGCCGGCTCCGCGGTGCCCTTCGACGAGCAGCGTCCCACCGACCGTCCACTCTCCCCCTACGCGGCGTCGAAGAAAGCGGCGGAAGTGCTATGCCACAGCTATGCACACCTCTACGGCGTCAGCACGACTGTACTGAGATATTTCACGGTCTACGGCCCGGCCGGGCGGCCTGATATGAGTCCGTTTCGCCTCGTCCAGTGGATCTCCGAAGGCCGCCCCGTGACGATCTACGGCGACGGCCGGCAGTCGCGTGACTTCGCGTATGTCGACGACGTGGCCGCGGGGACCCTGGCCGCGGTGGCGGTCGCGGACGGGTACGAGATCATCAACCTGGGGAGCGAGCAGCAGGTCCCATTGCTCGAGGCCATACACATTGTCGAACGGCTCGTCGGGCGGGAGGCGACCCTCGTGCATCTCCCGCCGAGTCCAGCCGATCTCCCCGCGACGCGCGCGTCGATCGCGAAGGCGAAGGCGCAGTTGGGCTGGTCGCCGCAGGTGAAGATCGAGCAAGGCCTTGCGCATTTGGTCGGCTGGTACCGAGACAACCGATCGTGGGCGAAGGACATCGAGACGGCATAGGTCCAGGCAGCACCTACGAGGCGAGCGCACATGGAAATCGGGGAAACATCACCGCCGGTCGCACGATCCACTGGAACGCGGATTCCGAGGACCCTTCCACCCGGCGCGGTCCTCTTGGCCGTGCTGCAAGAGGGGCTCACTCCGGCTCCCGCGGCCGTCAAGCGCGGCAGTTTCCCCCTCGTGGGGGAGGTGGACTGGACGGCGATGTGCACCGTCGCCCATCGCTGCCGGATCGCTCCTATCGTCTACCAATGCCTCCGGGCGAGCGCACTCCCCGTGCCCCGAGACGTCATGGACTGGTTCCGGGTCCAGCACTACGAGACCGTGGCCCGCAATCTCGCCTCCCTGAGCGAGCTCGACGCCGTCCTCAAGGCATTTGCCGCGGGGGCCATCCCCGCGATCGTGTTCAAAGGGCCGGCCCTGGCACATTTCGGCAATGAGATGGCGCGGAGCTGGCAGGACCTGGACATCCTCATCCACACAGGAGCCGTGGACCAAGTGGAGTCGGTGCTTCTCAAGGCCGGATACCCGCTCATCCCGGGCCCTGTGCACCGGAACCATCGCCGCTACGCGGGGGCAGGGAATACCCACCGCGGCGTCCTGGAGATCCACTTCAACATCAGCGACCCGCTGCGCTCGCATCGGCCGGACGTGCAGGCCATCTGGGATCGCTCGGCTGAGATGAAGATCCTCGGTGTGTCTGCCCGCGTCCCCGAGCTGACGGATCACCTCCTGTTGACCATCATGCAGCTGCCACATCATCACTGGTCTGTGCGGCTCCTCGTCGACATTCTGCATGTCGTGAGCCGCTGGCAGAGTGAGATCGACTGGGACGGGTTATTCCGGCGCGCGGCGAGCTGGCAGATGATCGCGTTGACCCGGACGGCCCTATGGGTCTTGATCACGCGATTTGGGGCATCTGTGCCTCGTGAGGTGGTCTCCCGGGTGCAACCTGCAGGCTACTATGACCGGTTCCACCGGGGGATCGCCGATCAGGCGATCGATGAGCAGCTGGCCTACCCGTTCCGGGCGCAGATGCTGTGGATCGCTCCCTTCGTGGTGGTCGACCGTCCGGGCCAGGTCCCGGCGATCCTCCTCCGGCGGCTGTTGTTCGGAAGCGGTCCGTCTGAGGAAGGAAAGGTGGAACGAGCATTCCATCGTAACATGACCACCTTGGCGGCGCTTCCGGCCGTCGTGCGGCTCCTCATCAACAGCCTGCGGCCGTCGCCGGGAAACGGGGGGATGGCACCGCGATGATCGATGCGAAGACCAGGATCCGGAGAAACACCGACGTGGCGGCGCACGAGCTCGGCGGAACCGAGGGCGGCGTCCTCCTCCACTTGAAGTCGGGTCAGTATCACGGGGTGGATACCATCGGCTGGGCGATCTGGAGCTTGCTCGATGGGTCGCGAAGCATCGCCGACCTGGCAGCCGAGCTGCGCCCCCGGTTCCCGGACGCCCCCGATCAGCTGGCTGACGATGTGACCTCGTTCCTCCAAGACCTGCTCGAGCGGGATCTTGTCCAGGTCGCCTCGCCGGAGCCCGAGGCGTCCTCCCCGGGCCCGGCGTGACTCGCCCGCATGATTAACAAGCAATGACCAATCGGCATGACTGAACCTGCCGCTGGAGCCATCGAGGTCCGTGGGCTGTCTCGCATGTTCGGGGCGACCGTCGCACTATCCGACGTCTCCCTGTCGGTGCCGCGGGCCGCGATCCACGCCCTGCTCGGCCCGAACGGCGCGGGGAAGACGACCTTGCTCCGGATCCTCGCCGGCCTGACGCGCCCGTCCGCGGGGGTGGCCACCGTCCTCGGACGCGATGTCGTCCATCAACCGGCGGATGTGCGGCGGCTGATCGGAGTGGTTCCCTCCGGCGACCGCACCTTCTATCAGCGGCTCTCCGGCTTGGAGAACCTGTTGTTCTTCGCCCGCCTGTATGGGTTGGACGCCCGGAGCGCCGCGAGGCGGGCCAGGGACGCGATGGCCGCCGTTGGGTTGGCGGGTCGCGAGAACCTCATCATCGGGAAGTACAGTCAGGGGATGCAGAAGCGACTGGCGATCGCCAGGGCATTGTTGATCGATCCGGCCGTGCTGCTCGTCGATGAAGCAACCCATAACCTCGATCCGGAAGGCGCCCGGCAGGTGCGAGAGTTGATCCGGGCCGCGGCGGATCGCGGGACGGGCGTCCTGTGGGCGACGCAGCGGGTCGAGGAGATCCGGGGTTTCGCCGACGGTGTGACGCTTCTCAACAAGGGTGCCGTCCGGTTCACCGGGACGCCCGCGCAGTTTGTCGTCAGGGCCTCCCCCCGGACCTTCCTGCTGCGTATCTCCGACGGCGTGCTGCCGCCCGCCGACCTCCTCCTCCGGCTGGAGTCCGCGTTGGGCGACCGGGCATTGCTCTCCGCGGACCGCGGAAGTGATGGGGAGCACTTCGTGCTCACCCTCAACGATGGCGTGACCCTGGGGGAGGCCATC
>DATDEG010000224.1:0-1708 GCA_036523465.1 bacterium | reverse complement strand
GCGCGACGGCGTGCCGGTTGGCTCGGACGGCGGCGGGATCGTCGTCCACGGCGCGGCCGAGATTCAGCGACGCGTAGGGCCCCCCGCTTTCGCCTCCCTGGCGGGTCGTAAACGCGTGTGGGAATCCCGCGGCGCGGAGATTCTTCGCAGATAGGAGCCTCGGAGCAACGGCCGGCATGCCCGGAGTCCCCGGCCGGTCACACGACCCTTTCACGCACGACGGCGCTGAGGTAGTCCATGGCGGCCACGACGAGCGTAATCGCCCACACCGCGGTCGCCGCCTGCCGGTACTGTAGGAGGTTGATGTACTGCTGAAGGACGAAGCCGACCCCGCCACCCCCGACGAATCCGATGACGGTGGACATCCGTACGTTGGTATCCCAGCGGTAGATGGTAAACGCGATGAACGGCGGCACGATCTGGGGGACGACCGCGTACCGCACGACCTGGAGCGGACTCGCCCCCGTGGCGGTGATCGCTTCGATGGGCCCCGGATCGATCGACTCGATCTGCTCGGAGTAAAGCTTCCCCAACGCCGCGATGCTGTGCAATCCCAAGGCGAGCACCCCGGCGAACGGCCCCAGCCCGACCCAGACGGTGAACACGATGGCCAGGATGAGGGGCTCAATGCTGCGCATGATGTTGAAGAAGGTGCGGGTAAGGTAGTAGATCGTCGTCCCGAGCGGATTACGGGTCATGAGGTTGCGGGCCCCCAGGAAGGACAGGGGGACGCCCGCTAGCACGGCAATCGTCGTCCCCATCAAGGCCAGGAATACTGTCTCGATGATCTTCTGGAAGACGATAAACGCGGTATTGCTGGGGCGGAGCGGCCCGTACGGCCGCTCCACGCGCACGAGGATGCGCTGCTGCGCGCCGCGCGGCCCGGCCTCCGGACCGCGGAAGGCTTCGGGCACGGTGATCGTCTCCGTGAACGTCCCGTTCGCATCCGTGCGGATGAGGGCGACCTGCTGCGGGTTGCCGATAGGATTTACCCAGAACAGACGGCCGTTAACGTTGGGCTGAAAGCCGCGCCCGCGCACCGTCAGCTGCGAACCGACGGGCGTGATACGGGAGGACGGCTCGATGACCGGTCCGGACGTGCGCGGCAGCGTCTCGGGCTGGACCACGGGATCGATGGAGACCGCAACCTGAGCCTCCTGGATCTCGACCCGCCGCGTCAAGACGTCGGGACGTGCGAGGTCCCGGACGAAGGGTCGCACGAACGTGGCGCCCTTGACGAGCTCGGACAGATTGATCTTCGTCACCTGCCAGCCGTAACCGTAGATGATCAGGAGGGCGGCCAGGAAGAGCAGGAAATGGCCGCTTTGGAACCATGCCCGCGGCCGGGCCGGGGCCGCCGGGGGCGCGGTGGCGATCTGCTGGCTCATGCGATCTCGACCTCCACGGCTTCCTCGCCGTAGATCTCCTTGAACCGGCGTTCGTCGATGTCCGCGGGAAGTCCGTCGAAGACGACCTCGCCGGCCTTGAGCGCGATGATCCGCGTCCCGTACCGGCGCGCCAGGCTGAGGAAGTGCAGGCTGCAGAGCACCGTGATGCCGTCTTTCTTGTTGAGCTCCTCGACGTAGCGCAGCACGGAGTGCGATGTCGCCGGGTCGAGGCTGGCCACCGGCTCGTCGGCCAGGATGAGCGTCGGCTCTTGCATCAGCGCCCGGGCGATCCCGACGCGCTGCTGCTGCCCGCCGCTGAG
>DATDEG010000223.1:0-12920 GCA_036523465.1 bacterium | reverse complement strand
CGTGAACGTGTGCTGGATCGGCATCTGCGCACCCGCGGGGAGCGCGGAGCCGGCAACAAGGATCGGGAGAACGACTGTGACGAGGATCGGCTAGCGCAACTCATCTCACCTCTGAGGCCGATGATGCAAGCGTCGGTCCTGGCCGTGGCGGTGAGGGAGGGATTTGAACCCCCGAGAGACCTTGCGGCCCCTACGGCATTTCCAGTGCCGCCAGTTCAGCCGGGCTCCTGCACCTCACCGCAGACTTTCTCCATTATATCCAGGTTAGTGATGCCGCGCTGACGCAGCACAAGGCGCGTTCGACCTCCCGCTGACCTCCGGAGGAAGGCCTTCCCGATCTCCCGAACTTCCCCCCACTATACGACGATGCCTGAGATCCACGACCTCCTGCGCACGGTCCCGCTGTTTGCGGGACTTCGGCCCGATGCGCTCAACGGCCTCGCGGCCCAGATGCGCCGCCGCGTGTTCAAGCGCGGCACGATGATCTTCCACAAGGATCAGGCCGGCGACGCCCTCTACGTCATCGAGAGCGGACGGGTGCGCATCTTCCTCCCCGCCGAGAGCGGAACGGAGCTGACGGTGGAGGTGTCCGGAGGCGGTGACGTGTTCGGGGAGCTCTCGCTCCTCGACGGGCGCCCACGGTCGGCCAGCGCGGAGGCGCTGGAAGACACCACAGCGTTCACCCTGACCCGAGACGAGTTCAAGACGCATCTCGCGGAGACGCCCCAGCTGGCCGTCGCGCTCATCGAACTCCTCAGCAACCGGCTACGCCACGTCACCGAGTACGCGGAAAGCCTAGCCTACCTCGACGTCCACGCCCGCCTCGCACGCACGCTCCTGGAGATGGCCGAGCGGTACGGCGTGAAGCGGGACGGCATCGAGATCGACTTCGATCTCACGCAGGCCGACCTGGCCACGATGGTCGGTGCGACCCGCGAACGGGTGAACCGGGCGCTTGCCGCCTTCCGCTCGCAGGGGTTGCTCGAACTGCGGGGCCGGAAGATCGCGTTGCTGGATACGACCCGTCTCCGCCAGCGGATCTACTGACCGTGAGCGCCCTGAACACCTCTACAGCCGACCTCCTGCAGCGTGCGGAACTGTTCTCCGGATTGAACCGCATGGCCCTGGCCCAGGTGGCCGCGCACGTCGATACGCTCCACCTCGGCGACGGTCACGCCGTCTTTGCCCAGGGAGATCCACCCGATGCGCTCTACGTCGTCGGTGCGGGGCATCTCGGTGTGTTCGCCCGCCTGGGCGACGGCCACGACGAGGTCCGACTCAACACGCTGCGGCCGGGCGAGGTCTTCGGCGAGATGGCGCTGCTCACCGATGAGCCACGCTCGGCGACGGTGCGCGCCGATCCCGGCGGCGCCGAGGTGCTCCGTCTCGAACGAGAGCGGTTTCTCGATCTCGTGCGAGTCGAGCCCACGGTGGCGCATGTCATCGCCGCGACCCTCACCCGCCGGCTGCGCAGCAACATCAAGTTCATGGTCCAAGGCGAGCAGGCGATCGTCTCAAGCGTCCACCAGACGCTCTCACGACATGACCCCGTCGTGCAGGAACAGATCTTGCGGGCCGTCTTGCTGGACGACCTGTCGCCTGCTGTACTCAAGATCGCGTTCGGAGATGACGCGCTCCCGCTCACGGCCCATCTCGGGGAGATGGGCATCGACGTCGCCCAGCCCTCTGCCCGGATCATCGGCGTCCTGCGGGAGGCCGCCGGGCGCAGCCTCCGCCCCGAGGAGATCCGACGGTTCGCCGCCGCGACAGCGCCGAAACTCGCTCAGGGGCACGCGTGGGACCCCGCGCTCGGGCTGCTGTTCCGCTACGGGTCACGCGAAGACTTTCTCGTCACGCTGGCCCAGGCCGTCCGCGATCGGGAGCCGTTGCCGCCCGGAGACCTTCCAAAGTGGCTGGACCGCATCACCGACGAGGAGGCCACCGGGAACGTCGAGATCACCCTGGCCAAAGCCGCGTTGCACGAGGAACGTGAAGACCCGCACGCGGCCCTGAGCCTGCTGCGCCGGACGCTTGGAGTGGCCCTGCAGGAGCGCCAGACGGGCGGGAGGCGCCTCAGCGCTGAGATCGCGCGTCTCGCGGGAGAGATCGGCGCGGCATCGCCGTCCGCGCTGAAGTTCGGGCTGGAGATCGTCCCGACACGACCGATCAAGGGACTGGTGCTGCGCCTCCTGCTCATCGGCGCCGCCCTCATCCTCGCCGCATTCGCGTTCTCTCCGGGGATGGATCCGCGGGCGCGGTTTGTCCTGCTCCTCGGTGGCGCGGTAGCCTTATGGATCAGCGAAACCGTCACCCCATCCGCCGTCAGCCTCGCCCTACTGGCCTCCTGGATCCTCTCTTCCGTGGCAACGCCGGCGCAGGCGGTCGCCGGGTTCGGCACGGAGGATTGGCTGTTCGTCGTGGCGCTCATGGGACTGGCGGCGGCGATCGCGCGCTCCGGCCTGCTCTTTCGTCTCGGCTTGCTATTGATCCGGCGGATGCCGCGCGGTCTGCTCGGGCAGGCCACGACCCTGCTCGCCACCGGCGTCCTCCTGGGGCCTGTACTGCCCCAGGCTTTGGGCCGCACCGCCCTCACCGCGCCGCTGGCCCGCGGGATCGCCCAGGCGCTCAGGCTGCGTCCCAACGAGCCGGCTGCGGCGGTGCTCGGGCTCTCCACTTGGATCGGCTCGGGGCCGCTGCTCTTCACGTTCCTCAACGCCTCTCCAGGCTGCCTCCTGGCCTGGGCTCTGCTGCCCGAGGCCAGCCGCCGGCGGTTCGACTGGATCCACTGGTTCCTGGCCGCGGCCCCGCTCACCGTGCTCATCGGCGCTGGAATGCTCGCCGCGATGTTCCTCGTCCTGCGCCCGAAGGTCTCCGCCGCCGTGGTCCGGGAGAAGATCGACCTGCAGCTGGCCGTGCTCGGCCCGCCCTCACGACGTGAGTTGGCGATGATCGCGGTCCTCGTCCTCACGATCGCCGGCTGGATATTGGGGACCTCCATCCACCTCGACGCGGCCACGGTCGCCGTGCTGGGTTTGATCGCCGCGTTCTTGACGGGGAATCTCGACCAGCACGCCTGGCGCGAGGTGGACTGGAGCTATCTGATCTTCTTCGGAGTGCTGCTGGGGATGGGGCGCCTCATGGGCACCCTGGGGCTGGACCGCCTCGCCGGTCAGACGGCGGGGGCGTGGCTGACGCAGGCGGGGATCACGCCAGTGACGTTCATTCTCCTGACCGCCGTGCTGGGCATCGCCGCCCATGCTCTGGTAGGGGAGCAGGCCCTGCTCTTCCTCAGCCTGTCCCTGATCCCCGTCGCCACCGTTCTCGGCATCAACCCCTGGGTGACGATCATTGCGCTTCTCTCGACGGTCCTGGCCTGGATCGTCCCGGCGACGACGCCGGAATACCTGGCCGCCTATTCGGCGTCGGAAGGCATCCTATTCAATCAGGCCCAGTCGCGAAAGGTGGCTTTCGCGCACGTAGCCGTCACCCTCGCCTCGCTCGCCCTCGTCACGTTCTACTGGCGCTGGCTCGGCCTGATGTGATGAGGTGTCCTCGCTGCGGCTTCCTGAACCCGGAGGGCTTTGCCTTCTGCGGAAGGTGCGGCTCGCCGCTCCCCGGAGGGACGGTTACACCGCTACCCGGAGGGGCGGCTGCGCCGGCGTCCGGCGAAGAGCGCAAGGTCGTCACCATCCTCTTCGCCGACCTCACCGGGAGCACGTCGCTGGCTGAACGCATCGACCCTGAGCAGATGCGCGGGATCATGGCCCGATTCTTCGACTCCATGTCCGGGGTCATCGTCCGGCACGGCGGAACAGTGGAGAAATTCATCGGCGACGAGATCATGGCAGTCTTCGGACTCCCCGCCGCGCATGAGGATGACCCGGAGCGTGCCGTACGGTCGGCCATCGAGATGCAGACGGAACTCCTGCGCCCCAATGAAAGCCTCCGCCTCGCCGGCGGTGCCGGATTGCAGATGCGCATCGGCATCAACACCGGCGAAGTCATGGCCAACCCCCAGGCCGTAGAGAAAGGCGAGTTCATGGTGACGGGGGATGCCGTAAACGTCGCGGCGCGGCTGCGTGCGGCCGCCGACCCCGGAACCACGCTGCTCGGCGAGCGGACACACCGCGGAAGCGAATGGATGAGCGAGCAAGAGGAAATGGGCCCGCTGCAGCTCAAGGGCAAGGCCGAGGCGGTCAGGGCGTGGCGCCTGCACAGGCTGCGGGCCGAGCCGGTACGACGTCAGTCGCTGACCGCGCCCCTGATCGGCAGGACGAGTGAGATGGCGCTCCTGCAGGATCTGGCGCAGCGCGCCGTCCGAGACCGCCGGCCACAGTTCGTCACCATCTTCGGGCTTCCCGGAGTCGGAAAATCTCGCCTTCTTCTCGAAGTCGCCGCGATGCATCCCGAGGCCACGATACGGTCGGGGCGATCCCTGCCTTACGGCGCGACATCGATGTGGGCCGTCGCGGAGATCCTACGCTCGGACTGCGGGATCCTGCGCAGCGATGATCCGGCCGCGGTCAGGACCAAGCTGGAGACGCGGATCGCCGCGTTGTCGGATGGCGAGACCGTCTCCGAGCAGGCGGCCATTCTGACGCAGATCTCACGTCTGCTGGCGCTCGGGGCCCGTGAACAGACGCTGCGCGCGGAGGATTCACGAGAGGAGTTGTTCTGGGCCCTGCGCCGGTACGTGGAGATGCTGGCGGACCGTGGCCTGCTGATCCTGGCGTTCGAGGACGCGCACTCGGCGGACGCGGAATTGCTCGATCTCGTGGAATCACTCGCTCGCGCCGCCGATGGACCGGTCATGCTCGTCTGTCTCGCGCGGCCGGAATTGCTCACCCTGCGCCCCGGTTGGGGCGGGGGGCAGCGGAACCACAGCTCGGTGTTCCTCGCGCCGCTCCCGGAAACGGCTACGGAGGAGCTCATCGAAGGTCTCCTTTCGAGCCCCAGGGTGCCTGCGCAGGTGCTGGACGTGATCGGCCGCACCGGGGGCAACCCCCTGTTCGTGGAGGAGATCCTGCGGATGCTCATCGACCGGGGGAGCCTCGTGCGCGCCGGAGCCGGCTGGAACGTCACGGGCCCGGTCGAAGGACTCGTGCCCGATACCGTCCAGGGGGTCATCGCGGCACGTCTGGATCAGCTCGATCGAAAGGAAAAACTCATCGCCCTCGACGCTTCGATCCTCGGAAAAGACTTCTGGGAGGGGGCGATGGAGGCCATCTCCGATCAAGATCGAGAGGTCCTCGGGCGCGGCCTGGCGGCGCTGGTCGATAAAGACTTCCTCACCCCGCGCGAAGCGTCGCGCCTGGCCGGCCAGCGCGAGTACACGTTCAAGCACATGCTCATCCGCGACGTCGCGTATGCGATGCTGCCCAAAACCATCCGCGCCAGGAAACACCGCGCCTTTGGGATCTGGCTGGAGCAAACGCTCGGCGACCGCGCCGAGGAATTCGCCGATCTGCTCGCCTATCACTGGCTGCAGACCACACGCCTCGCGGAAGAGGTGGGCACCCCCGAGCCCGACAGCGCGGCGAAGGCGATGCGCTATGCCCTCCGCGCCGGACACCGGGCGGCACACGTCTATGCCAATGAACAGGCGCTCAGTCACTTTCAGGCCGCCCAGGCGCTCGCCGCCTCGCTCGGCGCGGCCGCGGAGCGGATCGAGGCGCTCGGGGGTCAGGCCGACGTCTACGCGCTGCAGGCCCGCTGGGACGACGCGTCCAGACTCTACCAGGAGGCGCTGGATTACCATCTTCAGGAAGGCAACGTCGTGGGCCAGGCCAAGATCCAGAGCCGCATGGGCAGCGCTTTCAGCGGGATCTTCGACTTCCGGCAGGCCTTGCCGCATGTGCGATCCGCGATGGAGGCTCTGCAGACGCAGCGCGACGAGCGGGCACTGGCCGCCATCTATCTGCAGATGGCCCGGACGCATACGGCGATAGGGCAGCTCGCAGAAGCTGAGACGAGCGCGCAAACCGGCCTCGCCCTTGCCAGGCAGCACTCCCTGCTGCCGCTCGTCGCCGAAGGAGAGTGGGCGCTGGGCTTCATCAGCACGCTCCTGGGCCGTGATGAGGCGCCTGAACAGTTCGCACGGTGCGTCGAGATCGCCGAGCGCGTCGGTGAGTTGGGTTGGGTCATCCAGGGGCTGGCCTGGGCGGCATTCCGTCATCGCTGGCGCGGGGAATATCCGCAAGCCCGGGAGGCCTATGCCCGGGCGCTCGCCATTGCGGAACGCACGAACAACCGGCCACGCGTCGCTTTCTGCTTGATCGGGTCGGGCGAGACTCACTTCCTCTCCGGCGATTGGGCCGCGGCGGGCGCAATGTGGAAGCGATATCTGGAGATGAGCGATGAGGTGCCGGCCTGGGTCGACAACGTCCGGGCCACCACCGCTTTCATGGAAGGGAACATCCCCGGCGCCGTTGAGTGGGGGGAGCGTTTCCGGACGAGCGCGCTGCGCCGTGGGGAAGTCACCAGTATCGTCCTCGCCATAGATCGTTGCGCGGCCTACTACCTCCGGGCGGGAAGGGGGCCGGAGGCGCGGCATCTGCTCGACGAGGCCCTGCGCCGGTTCGGCGGGTTGTTCTGGAGCGCGTTCTATCATCCCCTGGCGGCAGAAGCTGCGCTCGCTGATGGCGACATGCCCGCGGCGTTGGCTCACTGTGCGCAGGCAGAGGCCTCGCCGTGGGTTGATGTCCGGCCGGTGCGCGCCCGGGTGCTGCGGGCCCGCGGGATGGTTGCCGCCGCCTCAGGGGATCTCACCGCTGCCGTGACTTCGCTGAGTCAGGTGGTGGAGATCTACAGAGAGATAGGACAGCGCTACGATTGCGCGCGCGCGGTCGAATATCTCGCCGAGCTCGATGATCAGAGCGAGGCGGAGACCGATCGAGACCGCGCTTCCATCCTGCGCGGCGAAGCCGTCTCTCTGTACCGGCAAGTCGGGGCCGCCTTCGAGCTCGCGCGGCTCCGTGCCTCCCCCTAGTATCGTCTGGAATCCCGCCGCGCGGACCGGGTCCAGGAATCCCCCATAGAGGGTCGAAGGCTAACTCTCACGCCTGGTGAGAATTGGAGGCGTTGTGCAGACTGGGACGCTGCTTGCCCAGCGCTACCGCATCGAAGAGAGACTCGGCGAAGGCGGCATGGGCGTCGTGTTCAGAGCCCACGACACCCTCCTCGATCGGGCGGTCGCCGTCAAGGCCCTCTCGCCGCAGCTGCTCGGGGACGATGGACTGAAGCGGTTTCTGCGCGAAGCCCAGGCCGCCGCCCAACTGAACCATCCGAATATCGTCGCCATCCACGACGTGCTCGATGATGGAGAGCAGCGTCTCATCGTCATGGAGCTTATCCCGGGCAAGACACTGCGCGAGCTCCTCCCAATGAAGTGGCAGGATGCGGTTGAAGCCGCGCTCCAGGTTCTTAGCGCACTCGAGTTCGCCCATGCCCGCGGCATCATTCACCGCGACATCAAGCCTGAGAACATCATCCTGACCGAGCAGGGGACGGCGAAGGTGATGGACTTCGGGCTGGCCCGCAGTGAAGGGCGTTCCCGGCTCACCCACAGCGGCATGATCGTCGGAACCGTCGCGTATATGGCTCCGGAGCAGGCGCTGAGCGGTGCCGTGGATGCGCGCACGGACCTGTATTCGCTCGGCTGCGTCCTCTTCGAGATCATCACGGGGAAGCCACCGTTTGTGGCCGACGATCCGTTCGCGGTGATCTCCATGCACATCAACGTACCGCCGGTCTCGCCGCGTTTCCACGCCGCGGACATCCCGACGGTCTTGGAGGCCGGGGTCCTCAGGCTGCTCGCCAAGGATCCGACCGAGCGGTTTCAGTCCGCAAGCGACGCAGCGGGCGTGCTCCAGGCCGCACTCACGCCGCTGGAGGCCGGGCAGGAGACGCCCTTCAGCGACGTGACGCCAGCGGCGTCGCTGTTCGAGATGCTCGTCCGCGGCCGGCTCATCGACCGAGAGGAGGAGCTCGCCACACTGAAGGCCGCGCTCGACACGATGCTCTCGGGCCGCGGTCAGGTCGTGCTGATGGCTGGCGAGCCGGGGATCGGCAAGACGCGGCTGGCCGACGAGTTGCTGGTCTACGCGCGGCTGCGAGGATGTCTGGCCCTGACCGGCCGCTGCTACGAGCAGGAGGTCAGCATCCCGTACCTCCCATTCGTGGAAGCGCTGCGCGAAGCCGTGCGCGCCCTTCCCGACGACCGCCTGCGGACGACGCTCGGCCCAAACGCCCCGGAGGTTGTCAAGCTCGTCCCGGAGCTGGCGCGACGGATCCAGCAGCTTGAACCCAGCCCTCCGCTCGAGCCGAGCCAGGAACGTCTGCGTCTGTTTGAGTCGGTCCGGGCGTTCCTCGCCGGGATCGCCCAGGCCCAGCCCCTCGTGCTCATGCTGGACGACCTCCACTGGGGCGATACCGCGACGCTCGAGCTCCTGCGCTACCTGGCGAGAAGCCTACGGGGCGATCGGGTGCTTCTGCTTGGGACCTACCGTGATGTCGAGGTCGACCGCGCGCATCCGCTCTCCACGGCGCTGGCAGAGATGAACCGCGAGCGGCTCTACCGGCGCATCCTGATCCGGGGGCTGACCCGGGAGCACGTCGCCGCGATGATCCAGGCGGTCTTCCAGACCCGCAATCCAGTCTCGCCGGAGATGCGGGACCTCGTCTTCCAGGAGACCGAAGGCAACCCGTTCTTCGTCGAAGAGGTGCTCAAGCATCTTGTCGAGACCGGGGCGATCTACCGCACGGAGACGGGCTGGGAGCGGAAGCCGATCGAGGAACTGGACGTTCCACAGTCGGTACGCGAGGTGATCGGCCGGAGACTGGAACAGGTGTCCGAACCCTGCCGCCGTGCGCTGACAGTCGCCTCGGTCGTGGGCCGGCGGTTCACGTTCGACGTCGAGCAACAGTCCGCCGGGACCTCGGAAGACGAGTTGCTCGACGCGCTCGACGAGGCAGGCCGTGCGCAGTTGATCAGGGAGCACGGGACCGGGCGGGAGTCCGCTTACGAGTTTGCGCACGCCCTGATCCGCGAGGTGCTCTACGACGGGCTGGCGCACCGCCGGCGTATGGCGCTCCACCAGAAGGTCGGGGAGGCGCTGGAGATCGTGTACGGCGCGCGGACCGACGACGTCATCGAGGACCTCGCCTACCACTTCACACATGCCCAGGCTTCGAGCGTTGAGAAGGCGATCGACTACTCGCTCCGCGCGGCCAAGAAGTCGATGGGCTTGTTCGCACACGAGGAGGCGGTGCGCTTCTACAAAGACACGCTCGATCTGCTACGCGAGTTGAGGGATGAAGCGCGAGAGGCCGATGTCCAGGTTTCCGTCGGCCTTGCGCTAACCTATCTTGACAAGACCGACGAGGCGGTCGCCGCCTTTGAGGCGGCGCTTGCATTCTATGAGAGGCGCGGGGACCGCACGACCGTGGCGCGTATCCACCGCCTCATCGGGCACGCGCTGGAACGCCATTGGGAGTTCCAGCGCGCGGTGACACACCTCGAGCGGGCGCTGGCCGGACTTGATCCCGCCACTCAGCTCGACGACATCCTCCAGACACACGTCGATCTGGCCCGAGCTCACGCCTTTCTGGACGAAGACGACCCGTCGGAACTTCACGGACGGGAGGCACTCCGGCTGGGCAAGGAGGCGGGGTCACTTTCGGTCCAGGCCCACGCGCTCACGACGTTGGGGCTGACGGCCTGGCACAGGACTGGCAGACGAGAGGACGCCGCCGCATACTACAGGGAAGCGATCGAGGTCGCCCGCCAGGCCCCAGATGTCGAAGGGTACTACGCTCTCGGGCGGGCCCTCAACAACCTGGCGATATTCCATTGGGAACGGGGAGAACCGCGAGAAGCCCTTCCGCTCCAGCAGGAAGCTCGGGAGGCCGCCGGACGGGCGCGGGACACTGAACAGATCGCCTTCCACAACCTTCAGCTCAACCTGTCCTACTTCATCTTGGGCCAGTGGGATCGCGCACGGGAGTACGTCGCGGACAACCTCGAGCGGCCGCTCTCACGGATCAACCAGCAATGGTCGGAACTCAGGCTCCATTGGATGAATGGGGAGTGGGAGTCGGCTGCCGATGTGAGCCAGGCCATCCTCGACTACTATCGCGACAATCTCGGCCAAGGTGTGGTGACCGCCGGCGGCCAGCTGGTCTGGCTGCTTGTGGACCTGGAGCGCCGCGAGGAGGCCGCGGATGTGGCGACATCGATGCTTCCCATGTATCTGGAAGATCGACGCTACATGGCCTGGGCCACCTTCATCGCACTTCCCGAGGCCCTCGCTTTGGGACATCGCAGGGAGTCGTGCGAGGAGATCTGCACCGCCGCCGAGGAGTATGGCCGAACCAGCGACGCGCCGATTGCCGTCGCGGCCGCGGCGATGGGGCGGGCAGCGCTCGCACTGGGCGATGGCCAACCGGATCGGGCTGTGACGGTCCTCGACAGTGTCCTTCCTCAGATCGGCGAGCGATTCGGCCCGGTCGTGAGGGCGCGTTTGCTGAAAAGGCTCGCCCGATCACTGCGCGTCCGCGGACAGGATGGCGATGGAGAGCGCAGCCGTGCCGTGTGCGTGGAGTGCCTCAGCTTGCTCGACGCGATGGGCGACGGCCGCATGGCCGCCCTCGTCCGCGCCGAACTCGAGGGTGCGACCCCGCCATGACCGTTCCGCAACGCGTATGAACCACGGAGAGTGCACGGCCTTATGATCGGTACGCTGCTGCATCAGCGGTACAAGGTCGAGTCCGTACTCGGCGAAGGCGGTATGGGTGTCGTCTACCGCGCCCAGGACACGCTCCTGCAGCGTCCCGTCGCGATCAAGACCCTTGCGCCCGGGATCTTCGGCGACGAAGGCGCCCGCCGCATCCTTCGTGAGGCGCAGTCCGTGGCGCGCCTGCATCACCCGCAGATCGTCTCCATCTTCGACGTCATCTCCGAGACCGGCTCGTATGCCATCGTCATGGAGTTCGTGGAAGGCAAGACGCTGCGCGAGCTCATCCCGGCGCCGCTCGACCATCTCCTGCCGATCGCCGCCCGCGTCCTCGAGGCGCTCGAGTTCGCCCACACCCAGGGGGTCATCCACCGGGACATCAAGCCGGAGAACATCATCATCGGTAGCGACGGGACGGCCAAGCTGATGGACTTCGGCCTGGCCCGCTCCGAAGGCCGCAGCCGGCTCACACAGACCGGGATGATCGTCGGCACGGTGGCCTACATGCCGCCGGAACAGGCACTCGGCGGGCAGGTCGACGCCCGCAGCGATCTCTACTCGCTCGGCGCCGTGCTCTACGAAGCCGTCACCGGCCGGCCGCCGTTTGAATCGGAAGACCCGATCGCTGTGATCACCCAGCACATCAACGTGCCCCCCGTCGCCCCGCACTGGCACGCGCCGTCGATCCCGCCGCAGCTGGAACAGGTGATCCTGAAGCTCCTCAACAAGGATCCGACGCGCCGCTTTCAGTCTGCGGGCGAGGTGCTGCGCGCCCTGCAGAACGTTGCCGGAGCGGAGGGAGCGGCGCAGGAGGCGCTGACCGCGACCGGGCCCGACCTCATCCAGCGCATCGCCCGCTCGCCGCTGGTCGGCCGCGACGGGGAGCTCCGGCGCTTTAAGGAACTCGTCGACCAGACGATCGCGGGACGCGGGGGTGTCGCCCTCATCACGGGCTCGCTCGGCGTGGGGAAGACCAGGCTCATGGAGGAAGGAGCCACCTTCGCCCGGCTGCGGGGCGCAGCCGTCATTACCGGGAAAGCGTACGAGAGCGCACCACCCTACGAGCCGTTCGCCCGGGCGCTGCGCGAGCTGGCGCGCGGGGTCGACTCAGACACGCTGGCCGCCCGGTTGGGTGAATTCGCCCCAGAGGTCGTCGGCCTCATCCCTGAGCTGGCGCGGCAGCTCCCTCGGATCCCAGAGCGCGCCGCTGGCTCGCAGGAGGAGCGCAAGAACCGTCTCTTCGCCGGCGTCGCCCACTTCCTGGGGGCAAGCGCGGCTCAGGCGCCTGTCGTCGTGCTCCTGGACGACATGCACCTCGCCGATCCCGGCAGCTCAGAGCTCCTGCAACACGTGGCGCGGCGCGCGGATGCCGCCCGCACGCTGATCGCCGTTGGGTATCGCCCGGACGATCTCCCGGCCACGCCCGCTGGGAAGCTCTTCGGCCAAATCGTACACGGACTCGCAAGGGAAGCCTTCTGCACGACGATCCCGCTCCAGCCGCTCTCGGCGGAGCAGGTCGTGGATCTGATCAAGATCATGGCGAACCACCGGACCCGGCCGCAGCGGTTCGGGCAGCGCATCTACGATGTCACCGAAGGGAATCCGTACTTCATCGAAGAGGTCCTCAAGGGCCTCTTCGAGCGCGGCGCGCTGTATATCAAGGACGGGCAGTGGAGTACCGACTTCGACGACACGCGGGACTACTCGATGCTGGAGATCCCCTCCTCGGTACACGGCGCGGTCGAGTCCCGGCTGCGCACGCTGCGAGAGGAAACGCGGCAGGTCCTGCTCCCCGCCGCGGTGACCGGGAGGCAGTTCAGCTTCGACGTCTTGCAGGCCGTGACCGAATTGAGCGAAGACGCCCTGCTCGACCGGATCGAAGAGGCCGTCCGGGCGCAGCTGATCCGCGAGGTGCGCGGCGCCGGGGAGGACCTCTACGAGTTCGCCCAGCCGATGCTGCGCCAGGTGCTCTACGACTCCATCCCCCGCCGCCGACGGCGGCTCGTGCACCGTCAGGTGGGCGATGCCCTGGAGCGCGTAGGGCAGCGCCGTCTCGACCCGTACCTCGAAGCGCTGGCGATGCATTTCGCCGAGGCCGAGGATCTCGAACGAACGGTCCGCTACGCCCGGCTGGCCGCGGGCAAGGCGGCGTCGGTGTTCGCGTATGACAATGCGGCGCGTTACCTG
>DATDEG010000222.1:0-1788 GCA_036523465.1 bacterium | reverse complement strand
TGCTTGCGCACGTAGACGGGCGGCCCGTGCTTCGCGAGGGCCTGCTCGACCGCCTCGACGGCGCGGTCGACGCCGGCGCAGTAGCCGCGTGGGGCCGCGAGGAGGACGGTGCTCGGCACCCAGCCATCGTACGGGCGAACGAACATGACCGTTGGTCACGTTCACTTGTCGGTTGTCGGAGGGCGTTGATAGGGTCGTTCCGACGCAAACGGACGTTCGGTCCGATCCTCCCCCGCCCGCATCGTGCCTCTTCCTCCACGCCCAGGGCTGGACGGCGCACGTATGGGGAGGGGAGCTGGGCCCGGACGCACGGGTGCGTCGAGGTCGTCTATCGGCACTCGACACGAGGAGGTGATCCACCACCCACGACCTACCGCGGGTCGACCGGCGGAGCCCGCCGACCGGTCGCGCGGACCTGGCCGCCAGCCAGCGCCCACCGCGAGGGTGACCCACATCGATGACATATCTCAGTAGATGGAGCCGCCGCATCATCGTCGCGGCGGCCGTCGTGCCCGCACTCCTGAACGTCCTCCCGAGCACCGCTCGGGCCACGCTCCCGCAGCGCATGGAGCGGAAGGTCGACCAGCGCATCTGCGACTACGACTGGAAGGCCTCGAAGCATGAGGTGAAGCAACTCATCCGGTGCGCCGCCCACCACTGGGGCAGCCCTGGTGGCGCGAACAAGGCGCTCGACGTCGCCAGGTGCGAGTCCGGATTCCAGCCCGACGCCTACAACCCCTCGGGGTACGCCGGCGTCTACCAGCAGGCCGTCCGCTACTGGCCCGATCGCGCCCACAAGTGGGGATTCCCCCACCGATCCGCCTACAACGGCCGCGCCAATATCATCGTGTCCATCCGGATGGCGAACTCCGCCAACGGATGGCGCATCTGGAGCTGCGGCTGAGCGAGCGTCGCAGCTAGCGCACGGGACCGCCCGGGGGGGGAAGCGCCTTCACGGCACCCCGGACCTCCTCCAGGGAGGCCGCGACCACGCTCGCCCCGGGCAGGTCCCGGTCGGTGACGATCCGCAGGAACGGGTAGGCCTCGCGCGCCGCGACGACGAACCCCTCGAACGGCCCGAAGACCACGACGATGTGCGGTCGCTCCCCGTGGAGCTGCTCGAGCGCGGTCTCCTCGTCCGTGGCGCCCGGCGCGAGCTCCCAGTCTGCCGAGACCGTGGAGCGCTTCAGCGCCGCGAGCGCCTCGGCGTCGGGGGCGACACACAGCACCTTCAGCGCACGGCACACGCCCTAGAGCCAGTCCTTGCGCTTGAAGACCCAATACAGGATGCCCGCGGTAACGATCATCGTGGTGAGCGCCACCGGATACCCGATCTTCCAGCTGAGCTCGGGCATGTGGCGGAAGTTCATCCCGTAGATGCCGGCGATGAGCGTGGGAAGCAAGATGATCGCCGCCCAGGACGTCACCTTCTTCATCACCACGTTCAGGCGCATGGACTCGATCGCGAGCTGCACCTCACGGGCCGAGGTCAGGATGTCCCGCACGTTGTCGATGAGCTCGATCGACCGGATCACGTGATCCTCGACGTCTCGGTAGTACGGTCCGAGCGCGGAGGTCACGAGCCCGGGCGTCTCCTGGAGCTGGTCCACGACCTCGCGCATCGGGACGACGAGCCGCCGCATCCGCGACACGGTGCGCCGGACCCGGAAGATGTCCGCAACGAGCGGTCGCTCGGGATGCCCCTCGAGCGCCCCGTCCTCGTGATCGACCCGCTCCTGGATGCCGTCCGTGACGTCCTCGAGCCGCTCGACGACGTCCAGGTAGCCG
>DATDEG010000221.1:0-10403 GCA_036523465.1 bacterium | reverse complement strand
CATCTCGATCGCCTTCTTGCCGAGCAGTCCGGTCTGGCGGACGCGGTACTGGCCGACCTCGAGGGTGAGGACCAGAACGGTCGCGACGCCAGCGGAGGACATCCGGGTGCTGGTCCAGGCGACCCAGTCATTGGAGGGGCGTCCGACGGCGAGTCGCATCCGGATGTCGTCGCGACCGAGCGCCTGACTCGTGTCCACGATGCAATCGCCCAATGGGTCCGCCTCGCAGCTGAAACGCACGTCGGGCGGGGTCCCGGGTGCGCTGTCGGTGCCGGTCAGCGGGAGGTCGCCGGGGAGGAGCGAGTTCAGGTAGCGGCTCATCTCCTCCTGCAGTGCGCCGACCGGCGTGCCGCCACCGGCCGCCGGGTCGAACTGGGCCGCCTGCGTGGCGCCGCGCTGGTAGCCGATCGGGAAGTGACCGACGCGGCCGGTATCCGGTACCGTCGGCGCGCTGGCGTAGAAGGGCGGGTGCTTGAGGATCCGGTCGCCGACGCCGCTGCGCAGGGTGGAGCCGGTGGCGCAGGCGCCGAGCGCGAGAGCCACTGCCGGGATGCACGCTCGCATGTGACCTCCTACGGTGTGACGATCGTCGCGTGCGCGATGGAATCGAGCCGTGGGAACTGGGCGGCCAGATACGCGTTGCCCCGCATCTGGATCATTCCCTGATTGGGTTGCTCGCCATAGCCCGCGTAGATGTGGTCCACCGCGTCCATGCCCTCCACCACGCGTCCCAGCGGCGAGAATCCCATGGCGTCCAGCTGCAGGTTGTTGCCGTAGTTGATGAACACCTGCGTCGTGCGCGTGGCCGGTCCTCCGGTCGCGAACGTGAGGGTGCCGCGGGTGTTGTGCTGGACTACGGAATCGTCGGGGATCGTGGCCGGGCGCCATTTCGCCGCGACGGCCGGGTCGCCCGGGAGGCCGAACTGCACCACGAACCCGGGCAGGACGCGGAAGAACCGCCCCCCGTCGAAGAAGCCGTTGCGCACGAGGTTGTAGAACCGGTCCGCGCCGAGCGGCGCCCAGGCGCGAGTCACCTCGATCGTGAAGGAACCCGCACTCGTCTCGAATAGGGCGCGGTAGGTGGTGGGCGCCGTGGCCTGCATCTGGGGGGAGGCCGGATCGAGCGAGGTGCCGGTTGCCGGTGGTGTGGCGGGCTGCTCCGGGCGCTTCTTGCAGGAGACGAGTACGCTCCCCAGGATGACGAACACGATCACCGGGCGTCGCATGCGCCGAGTCCTCTCTGTCAGGGTGAGACGGCTCTTGCTATCGAAAGGGAAAGTTACAACACCGCGCTGCGACGCAGGACGGCCCGGACCGTCACGATCCGCTCCTCCTCCAGGTTGCGCACCGCGTTCTCGATCTTCCGTGCGACGTCCTCGAGCACGATGGTATCGCGGCCCAGGGCGGGGGCCGCCTCAGGAGCAGGCGGAGGTGGCCGGCGCCGACGGGCATGATCGAGCGTGTCTGCGGTGGTGTCCTCCCACAGCACTTCGCGGAATCCCGCCGTTCCGAGCAGCGCGCGTGCCGCAGCCGGGGCCATGAGAAAGTTCAGCTCCGGCGCCGAGGCCCAGAAGGTCGGGAAGATGACGCCTTCGACCGGGCCGGCGAACACGGCCTCGAGCGCGAGCGTGCCGCCCGGCACCAGGACGCGATGCATCTCGGCGAACAGGCGGGCGTGGTCGGGGACGTTCATGATGCTGTTCTGCGACCAGACGACGTCGAATTGACCATCCTCGAACGGCATCGCGAGAGCGTCGCCGTGCCGGAACGTCACCCGGTCGGCGAGCCCCACCAGCTCGGTCAGGGTGGTGGCGGCGAGGCAGAACTCCTCCGTCAGGTCGAGTCCCACGACTGCCGCACCGTACTCGGCCGCGAGCGTGCGCGCCGGCCCCCCGATCCCGCTGCCGACGTCCAGCACCCGCATGCCGGGTCGGATGCCGGCGAGACGGGCCAAATCCCGCGTGGACTCCCGCCCGCCGGTATGAAACTCGTCGAACGTCGCGAGATCGTCGCGCGTGATCGTGGCGGGGTCCTTCCCGGCCGCCCGGAGCCGCTCGAGGATCCGGGCCGACAGGTCGCCGACCCCGTAGTGGCGGTTGATGGTGCGGGAATAGTCGCTGTCCCGGCTCACCTGGCGGAAGTTGCCGGGACAACGACAGGGGTTCAAGCCCGAGCTACCGGCCCGTCTGCGCCGCTGTCTCCCCGTTGATGAACGCGGCCAGCGCGGCGATTTCCCGCGGCGCGAGGTTCAGATTGGGCATCTCGAATCCATCCGGGCCGCGCGTGGTGGCGATGTTCGGGTCGGCCAGGAACCGCTGCAGGTAGTCTCCGATGAATCGCCGTCCGGTCAGGTCCGGCCCGACTTTGACGACTCCGCTTCCCGACACCTCAGGGTGCACGTGACAGGTGAGGCACCCCTTCGCCACGAAGAGCTGCCGGCCCCGCTCGGCCGCGGCGAGCGCCGCCACCGACCGCCCGGGACCCACCGCCGTCAACGGCAGCAGGGTGACGTTGTTGTTCCCGAATCCGGAGTAGATGGTGATCGTCCAGGCGCCGGCGTGCGGCAGCGTGACGGTTGCGCGGTAGCGGCCCTCCGAACCACCCGGTTGCGCCGCGGCGTTCACTCGGTCGCCACCGCCTTCGGCGACCACCCGGCCGTTCAGGTTGGAGAGGAGGGTGCGCCCGTGCTGGCGCACCGTGAAGTCGAGGGTGACAGGTTGGCCTGCCACGACCTGGTCCGGCAGGTTCTCCACCGTAATGACCGCCCAGCCGCCGAAGTTGAGCGCGAACAGGGTGAGCAGCGCGAGTACGTGCGACATCCGATCCTCCGTCGAGGTTTGGAGCTTGGATGCCGCCACGTGGCCCCAGGTTTGGACCGCACCGCGACGGTTCAGTCCCGGGAGCTCTTGTCCCGTCTGCGATAGGCCATGAGGGCGATGCCGGCGACCACCAGAAAGGACACCACCGTCAGCAGGACCATGCCCCCCATGAGGGAGCCCATGGAATGATCCACGAAGCGCCTAGGGAGCCCGCAGCGCGGCCAACCGGAACGCGTCGGGCCAGATGTGGTCCATCAGAAGGAAGACGAAGACCAGCGCCGGGACCAGGGTCCAGAACAGCGTGGCGCGCTCGTACCGCAGATGCATGAAGAACAGCAGCGCCGCGAGGGCCTCGACCACCGCCAGGGCGAGCAGGGCCGCCAGCAGCACCGGCGTGCGCAGATGCGCGTAGGCCAGCAGGACTTCGGCGCCCACGATGCAGATCAGGCCGATCCACACCATGACGTAGATCTGCATCGTCGGTCCGTGCCGGGATGGGGAAGCCGCGGTCATCGTTTGCCCTTTCGCAAAACGCGCCTCAGCGGGCGTTCATCAGATAGACGAGGGGGAACACGAACATCCACACCAGGTCGACGAAGTGCCAGTACAGACCCGTGGTCTCCACGTGGGCCGCGGTCAACTTGCCCCGGCGCACCAGCAGCGCGATCACCAGGATGGCGAGCACGCCGCAGGTCACGTGCAGCAGGTGGAGCCCCGTGATCCCGAAGAACGTGGCTCCGAATTGGGCAGGGCCGCCCAGTGGATTCTTGGACGGGCTCCAGCCTTCGTGGAACATGCTGAACCACTCGCGCAAGTGCAGGGCGGCGAACGTCGCGCCCAGCAGCGCCGTGATCCCCATCCAGCGCACGGTCTTTGGCCTGTCGCCGCGCTGCGCGGCGGCGACGGCGGCCAGCATGGTCAGGCTGCTCGTCAGGAGTACCACCGTCATGACGATGCCGTTCAGGATGCTGGGGAAGAACGCGAACGGGCGACTCCAATTCGCCGCCCCGACGCGCAGGTACCCGTAGGCGAACAGGATCGCCCCGAAGGTCGCGGCGTCGGCGGCGATGAACAGCCAGATCGCGAGCTTCTTCGACTGGATCCCGAATGGGGATTCCTCCCCTGCCACATGCGCGGTCACCACCGATTCGGCCACGTTCAGTCCCCGCGGGTTAGAGCTGCAGTGTCAGGAGCAGCAGCAGATAGAGCCACAGCACCGCCAGGAAGTGCCAGTACAGCGTCGCCGCGTCGAGTGCACCCGCAGCGCCCCTGTCCGCTGCCTGGCGGGTGCGTCCCAGCACGTAGGCAAGGGCGGCCACTCCGCCCAGCAGGTGGAGGCCGTGGAGTGCCGTTAGCACGTAAAAGAAGGCGCTGGACGGGCTGGTGGCGAGAAACAGACCCTGGTTGACGAGGTTGCTCCAGGCCAGCACCTGACCCACCACGAACAGCAGACCCAGCCCCAAGGTGATCGAAAGCCAGCGACGCTGGGGCGTTACTGCGCCTCCTCCCCGCGCGCGCTCCAAGGTGGCACTGCTCACGAGGAGCACCAGCGTGTTCACGTAGATGATCGGCGGCAGGCGGAAGTGGATCCAGTCCGACTGGGTTCGCCGGACGACCAGCGCGCCGGTGAACGCCGCGACCATGAGGACGATGGCCGCGATCCCGACCCAGACGCCGGTGCGGGCGGGCGTCGTGACGCTGTGCCGCTCCACCTGGGCGCTCATGCGCCGGGCCGCCGCTCCGGTGCCGTCTGCATCACGTAATCCTCGGCCTGTCCCGTCGCGCCGTACTCGTTCGGGCCCTGGGTGACCACCGGGTGGTGGCCGCCGAAGTTGTCGTGCGGTGGGGGCGAGGAGGTGGTCCACTCGAGCGTCGTGGCCCGCCACGGGTTGTCGGAGGCGGGAGCGCCGCGGAAGCGGCTGCGCACCAGGTTGTAGAGGAAGAGCAGCTGCACCACCCCCGTGAACAGGGCGGCGACCGTGATGAAGCGGTGCAGCGGGATCGAGCCCTTCATGTACTCGTCGGTGAAGGCCGAGTAGCGCCGCACGTCCCCGTGCAGGCCGAGGTAGTGCATCGGCATGAAGATGGCGTAGACGCCGATGAACGTGAGCGCGAAGTGGACCTTGCCCAGCGTCTCGTTCATCATGCGGCCGAACATCTTCGGGAACCAGTAGTAGGTACCGGCGAAGATGCCGAACATGGCGGCGACCCCCATTACGAAGTGGAAGTGGCCCACCACGAAATAGGTGCCGTGCAGGTAGACGTCGATCGAGGGCTGCGCCAGGAAGAACCCGCTGATCCCGCCGCTCACGAAGACCGAGACGAAGCCGATGCAGAACAGCATCGCCGTGGTGAAGTGGAGCTTGCCGCCGTACAACGACCCGATCCACAGGAGGGTGATGATCGTCGCGGGGATCGTGATGATCAGCGTCGGCACCGAGAAGAGTGTGGCGGAGAAGGGGTTCATGCCGCTGAGGAACATATGGTGCCCCCACACCGCGTAGCTCAGGAACCCGATCGCGATCATGCAGGCGATCAGTACGCGGGGGCCGAGCAGCGGCTTGCGGGCGAAGACCGGCAGGATCTGCGACACGATGCCGAACCCGGGCAGAATCGCGATGTACACCTCGGGGTGCCCGAAGAACCAGAACAGGTGCTGCCACAGGAGCGGCGAGCCGCCGGCGTGCGGCTGCAGCGTGTCCGAGATCACGAGTCCGGCCGGGATGAAAAAGCTCGTCCCCGCCACATGATCGAGGATCAGCAGGATGCAGGCAGGCAGCAGGACCGAGAACGCGATCAGGCCGATGACCGAGGTGATGAACCAGGCCCAGGTGGAGTAGGGCAGACGGGCGAGGGTCATGCCCTTGGTGCGCAGGTCGAGCGTCGTCGCGATGAAGTTGAGCGATCCCAGCAGCTGTCCCACACAGAAGATCCCGATCGAGATCGCCCACAGGAGCTGGCCCGTGCCCTGGCCCGGACCGGCGTCCTTTCCCACGGCACTCAGCGGCGCATAGGCGGTCCAGCCCGAGATCGGGGGCCCGGCGGGGACGAAGAACGCAGACACCAGCACCAGGAAGGCCAGGAACGTCACCCAGAACGACATCATGTTGAACCTGGGGAACGCCATGTCCTCGGCGCCGATCTGGATCGGCAACACGAAATTGCCGAAGCCGGCGAACGGCGCCGTCGTCAGCACGAAGAACACCATGATCGTGCCGTGCATCGTCATGAGCGAGAGGTAGAACTCGGGCGTCATGACGCCGCCCGGGGCCCCATTGGGCCACAGCTTCCCCAGTCCCGGAATGGCGAGGTCCGGATTGGCGAGGTGCAGTCGCATCAGCCAGGACAGCGCCATCCCGGTGCACACGGCGACCAGCGCGAGACCGAGGTACTGCTTGCCGATCACCTTGTGGTCGAGGCTGAAGACGTACTTGCGGAGAAAGCTCTGGGGCGGCCCGTGCGCGTGCGGGGCGGCCGGAGCGGCGGTCGCGGGGTGACTCATTGTTGTGCCGCCTGGTCCTTGAGCCACTGGGCGAATTGATCGGTCGCCATGACTTCCACGTAGGCCTTCATGTTGTAGTGGCCGAGCCCGCACAACTGCGTGCACACCAGCTCGAATTTGCCCGTGCGAGTCGCGGTGAAATGGAGCGGGATCACGAGCCCCGGCACGAAGTCCTGCTGGATCCGCAGTTCCGGCACGTAGAACGCGTGCCCCACGTCCTTGGCGTGCATCGAGAGCAGGATCGGCTGATTGACCGGGATGACGAGCGAGCCCGAGACGATGTCGTCCCGCGCGGTGGTGTCGTTCGCCGGGTCCAGGCCGAAGAAGTTGCCGTTCGCGTCGTCGATCATGTCGGGATGGGTGCCGCCGAAGGCCCCGTCCGCCCCCGCGTAGCGGAAGTAGAACGCGAACTGCTCCGCCTGGACATCAATGTGCAGCGAGCGCGGATCGGGCGGCGCTTGATAGATCCCGGCCCACACCTTGGACCCGACCAGCGTGAGCGTCAGAATCTCGACGCCCACGAGGATCGAGGCCAGGATCACCATGGGCGTGGCCCCGCCCGGAAACCGCTTGACCGCCGGGGCATCCTTCCGGTCGCCGTACCGCCACACGAATCCGGCCAGCACCAGCTGCGCGAGCACGAACAGGATGCCCGATGCGGTCATGGTCTCGGCGAGCTGATGATCGATGCGGATCCCGTGGAGCGAGTAGTCCGGCGGCATCCACCAGGTGTGCCGGATGAAGATGGTGGCCGACACGATCGTGATGATCGTGAGCAGCACGGCGAACAATTTGCCCACGCGGTCGACCTCCGGCTCAGTACGGCAGCGCCTTGAAGACGAAATTCGCGGTCGCGGTCCCGCCTTCGCTCACCGTCACCTCCTGGGTCTGCGTGCCGAACCGCTCTTGCCAGGCCGTGACGGTGTATTTCCCCGGCGGCAGGCCCGCCAGGCTGAACTTGCCGTTGGCGCCGCTCAGGGCCACATGCGACGTCGAAAGCACCGCGAAGTAGCCGTGCATCCAGGGATGGATGTTGCACTTGACCGGGATGAACTCCGGCTTGTCGTACGAGGTCTTGATCGCCGGGGAGCCGGGGGGCTGCGACTTGTTCCACTCCGGGTTGACTTTCGACAACGGATGGATGTTGTGCGAGGTCTTGTCGTTGTTGTAGATCTCGAGCGGCTGGCCCGCATGCAGGATCGCCACGTGCGGGATGTACTGGCACCCCTTCTGGTCGTAGCGTACCGGCTCGGTCGGCGCCGGAGTCGGCTGATCGCCGGCCGAGATGTACACGACGACGTTCGCCAGCGTGGTTCCAGGGCCCGTGACGATGGTCTCTGTCAGCACCTCGGTCGCGTGTTGGCTGGCGCAGGTCGGCTCTTTGCTCATGTCGACGGGCCGCATCTTGGGCGGCGTGCCAGTGTAGGTGACCGTGCCGCTGATCGTGCCCGCGGCCGCGGGCCGCGTGGCGGGCGCGTCGGTGGCGGCCGTGGCGAGCGCCGCCAGGGCGAGGGCCCCGAAAGCCGGGGCGAGATGTCGATTCATTGCGAACCTCCTTCGGGGCCGATGGGCTTCAGCTCGCCCCGGTGTGTTTGCAGATAATTCTGCCAGGTCAGCGCCTCCGGCGATTTAACGGGCTGCAGCGTCCGGAGGAAATGCACCAGATCCCACGCCTCGTTCGGCTGGAGGTTGTCGATGAACGAGGGCATGGGGGTCCCGTCCAGGCCGGTCATGAAGATGCGATACAGGTCCTGGTTGGTGTCGCCGCACTTGAAGCGCGTGCCGGACGAGAAATTGTACGGCCGGATCGGGTTGTCCTTGCTGTCGGTCAGCGTGGACGCCGACGGTCCGTCGCCGTGTCCGGCGGGGCCATGGCACTTCCAGCACTCCAGCCGCTGGAACGTCTGCCGTCCGCGCAGGATGCTCTCGATGTTGGCCGGCGTCTCGGGTGGAATCGTGATGGCCGTCGGCGCCGCGGCCCCCGTCCAGCGCGGCGAGAACGTCTTGATGTAGGCGATCAGATCGACGCGATTTTGCGGCGTCAGCGCCACCCAGGGGGGCATGTTCGTCGTCACGAAGCCGCGGGTCACGGCGTCGTAGAGGTCCTGGTCCGTCGGCAGGTTGCCCGACGGCGTGGATCGGCACTTGAACACCCCGGCGGTGAAGTCCCGCGGCTTGGGATCGATCCACATGGCGTTCTCGCCGTTGCCGTCGCCGTCGGGGCCGTGACAGCCGACGCAGTAGCGCTGATACAGCTTGTCTCCCCGCGCGGCCTGACCCGTGACGTTGGCGACGTGCGTCGCCTGCGCCACCAGCGGCGTCACGCCGCCCAGGAAGAGCACGGCACCCCAAGCCGACACGAGAGAGATCCAGCGCGTTTGCGGTCTCATTGGTGGCTCCTCTCTCAGAAGGCGAAGTCGAAGGCGAGCAGGAAACTGAGGCTGCGGATCTTCGTCGCGGGATCCGCGGCATCGACGCCGGACCCGTTGCCGCTCAACGGCGCCATGCCGGTCGTGTTCGTCAGCGCGAACTCGCCGTGGATCGCCATGCCGTCGCGGCTGAACAGGAAGGGGTAGGCGCGGAAGCCGAGCGCGAACACGTCGGCGTTGCCGAACGACTTGGGGATCGCGGGGTCGGCCTGCTTCGACATGCGCAGCAGCTCGTAACGCCCCTGGACCATCAGGCGGGGCGTTGCGACGTAGTGCGCCTCGAGCAGCGCCGTGTTCCAGGCGGGCTTCTCCGTGCTGCCGCCCAGCGCGGCGTCGTCCTGCGCGTGAGTGACCAGCGGGAGGAACTCCAGGTTGCCCAGCCAGACCTGCGCCGTCGCTCCGATCCGCAGAAACGACTTGTTGGCCGAGCCCGTCCCGGGAATCGGCTCGCCGCCGATCGTCTCGATGGCGGTCGGGCGGTGGCCCAGATAGCCGAACAGCCCGACCCGTGTCGGACCCAGCCCGGCCCCCATCGCCCATGCCTGGCTCAGCGAGACCATCGCGTCCATGGACTTGCCTCCCGGCAAGCCCGCTTCGCCGTCGTCCGTCGTGAGCAGCGATACGCTGTAGCGCGTGTAGCTGTTGATCGAGTGGCCCGAAAACTCCGCGCCGATCTGATTATCCCCAAGACCGAAGGCGTAGCTGTCCACGCTGCCAGCGGGCTCGTAGTGGTAGGCGTAGAGGAAACCGCCGTTGTTCGACAGCCAGGTGAACCGCTTCTCGGAGAACAGGTTGTCCAGCTCGAACTTGCCGACCTTCAGATTCACCCACGGCGAGTTGCCGAGGTTGTCGAACCGCACGAACGCGGCCTCGACCCCGGTGGTGCCGTCGGCGTCCAGGGTGGGGACGAGCCCGAAGGTGATGTTCTTGTACAAGGTCCCGAGAAACAGGAAGTCGATGCCGGAGACGTCGAACCCCATCTGGCTGACCGTCTTTCCCGTGGGAACCGCGTCGGTGACCTGGTTCGTCGTACTCTCCAGATGCCACTGCGGCGTGGTCCGGATCGCGACCGGCCAGTAGCCGTTGCTCTGCCAGATCGGCGAGTCACGGTCGTTACCGAGCTGGTAGCCGTTGTCTTTGAACCGTTGCCCGAAGGCGCTCAGCTCGGGCCACACGGTGTGGCAGGCGGAGCAGGGCAGGCCGTACTTGCGGGCGAACGCGGGAATAGCGGCGCTGGCGTGCAGCGCCCCCGCGACCGAGCGCGTGTAAGCGGTGTAGGCGGCTGCCAGCTCGGCCGAGCGCACCTCGGATCCCGCCCCGGTCGTCAGGGAGGCCGGGAACGCAGTTGCCGAACCTGCGACCACGCAGGACAGGATCGCTGCCGACACGACGCACTTCGTGAGCCGCTCGATCATACCGCCTCCTGGGTAGTGCGGTACGCGTGTGGAGGGATGCGATGCTGCGGGAATGCGACAGGCAGGCGGCTGGTGCGGTGGCGTTGCGGCTCTGTAATGCGGGCCACGTACAGTCCGTGATCCCGATCCGCCCTTGCGCATTTTTTCATACAGAACTCACATACGGCTGTGTCCGGTTCTTGTCAAGCCGCGGTCGAGGGGACCGATGGGGTCAATTCGCCTTGAGCACGTCCTCCAC
>DATDEG010000220.1:0-3688 GCA_036523465.1 bacterium | reverse complement strand
GGCTGGGAGGAGATCGCCGACTACGCGCTCTCGTGGGCCGAGCGGCACGTGGTCTCGCTCGCCGAACGCGGCGCGTAACGCGGCTCGGACCCTCCTCATCCACGAGCCGCACTGTCAGGAACACTGCACCAGGAGCTGACCATGTCGCTAACCGCCGAACCGACCGTCATGAGCGGCAAGACCCGAGTCCTGGGTGGCATTAGGGTGATCGACACGCCGCTCATCACCCGCGCAATGGACCATGCCCGCGTCCATTCCGAGCCGTATCTCTTCAACCATGCCGTCCGATCCTGGCTCTTCGCGGTACGGCTGGGGCAGTTGCAGGGTGTGCCTCACGACCCGGAAGTCGTCGCCGTCGGCACCCTGCTCCACGACCTGGGGCTCACGCACAGCTTCACCGGTCCCAAGCGCTTCGAGATCGAAGGAGCCGACGCGGCGCGGGCATTCGCGCGCGAACAAGGTGTCGACGATCGCCGGGTGCAGTTGATCTGGGACAGTGTCGCCTTGAATTCGACACCGTCGATCGGCCTGTACAAGGAGGCGGAGGTCGCGCTTTGCACGGCCGGGATCGGGGTCGAATTCGGATTCCAGTACGACCGGATCCCGCCGAACGAGATGCAGAGCATCCTCACCGCATTTCCCCGCCTCGAGATGAAGCGGCGCTTCACGGACTCGGTCTGCCGCATCGTCAAGGCCAAGCCGGAGACCACCTACGATAATTTCGCGCGGGACTTCGGGGAGCGTTTCGTGCCCGGCTACCAGCGGCCGTCTACCGTGGATTTCCTGATGAACGCTCCGTTCGAGGAGTAAGAATGACTACGGAGTCCATCACCCACTCCCCGGTGCCCCACCACTGCCTGGCACCGGGCCGCGCTCCTGCGCTGGGTCATGACGCCGAATCGGTTCCGCCATCCACCGGCGCCTATCGGCGCATGTTTCCCCAGTTGCCCCGGCTGCCGAGTGACGAAGCCTTCCTCCATAAGCTGGGGACCTCGTGCGGGACCGAGGTCTTAGGGGTTAGCGCGAACGGGAAGGACGATGCCTCGGGAGCGGCCGGCTGGCCCTTCCTCGGCCAGTTCATCGCCCACGACGTAACCGCCGATCGCTCGGCCCTGGTGGATCGGGCCGATGTCGAGGCGCTCACGAACGTCCGGCGCCAGAAGCTGAATCTCGAGTTCCTCTACGGCTCCGGCCCGGCCGGCGACCCCTACCTCTACGACGTGAACGACTCCGCCAAGCTTCTCATCGGCCTCAACGATGCGGGCCAGGCGGAGGATCTTCAGCGCAATGCCCAGGGCATCGCGATCATCGCCGATCCCCGCAACGACTCTCACCTGCTGATGGCACAGATGCAGGTGCTGTTCTCGAAGTTTCACAATCGGATTGTGGACTGGCTCCGCGGGAAGGGCACGGCGGAACCAACCATCTTCACCGCAGCCCAGCGACTGGCCGTCTGGCACTACCAGTGGATCATCTTGCGGGAGTTTCTCCCCAACCTGATCGGTGACGGGTTGGCCGACGCACTGCTGGCCGGCGGGTCTCGCTACTATCGTCCCGCTGCCGACCCTTTCATCCCGCTCGAGTTCGCCGATGCCGCCTACCGCTACGGGCACGGGCAGCTTCGCGAGACATACCGGGTCAAACCCGGCGACCCACCGGTACCGCTCTTCCCCGACCTCATTGGTTTTCGGCCGGTTCCTGCCTCACGGGTCGTGGACTGGGCCGGGTTCTTCGACCTTCCTGGCCATCCGCGGGCCCAGCGGGCCAAGAAACTCGATGGCCGGCTCTGCAGCGCCATCATGCACCTGCCCCAGGCGCTTACCGGCGACGTCGAAGTCGAGGCCTTTCACAGCCTGGGCGCGCGCGATCTGCAGCGCGGCCACGCCGTTGGCCTCCCGTCCGGCGAGGCCATCGCGCGCCATATCGGCGCTACTCCTCTGACCCGGGAGCAGACCGCTCTTGGCTCCATGGACTGGGATCAGGAAACCCCGCTCTGGTACTACGTCCTGAAGGAATCCGAGGTCCAGAGCAACGGTGACCGATTGGGCGAGGTCGGGGGCCGCATCGTGGGGGAGGTGTTGGTCGGCCTCCTCGATCACGACCCGGGCTCGTTCCGCGGGTCCCGGCCGGACTGGCGTCCCGAATTGCCGTCCCGAACGGCGGGGGAGTTTGCGATGGCTGATCTCCTGGGCTTCGTCGAGCAAGGGGCTGACTTACACCATTTCAGCTGACTTACACCATTTCAAAGGAGCACCCACATGAGCACCATTACCACGCCGGACGGCACCGAGATCTACTACAAGGACTGGGGCGAGGGTCCAGCCGTCACCTTCTCACACGGCTGGCCGCTCAGCGCCGACATGTGGGACGGTCAGATGTTGTTCCTCGCGCAGAACGGCTTTCGCACGATCGCGCTCGACCGCCGCGGCCATGGCCGATCCAGCCAGGCCACGACGGGCAACGACATGAACGGCTATGCCGACGATCTCGCGGCCGTCATCGAGGCCCTGGATCTCCACGACGTCACCGTGGTGGGCCACTCCACCGGCGGCGGCGAAGTAGCCCGGTACATCGGCCGCCATGGGACGGCCCGGGTCGCCAAGGCGGTCCTGATCGCCGCGGTCCCACCGATCATGCTGAAGACGGCCGCGAATCCCGAGGGCCTGCCGATCGAGGTCTTCGACGCCATCCGCTCGGGTCTCGTCCGGGACCGCTCGCAGTTCTACAAGGACCTGGCCATCCAGTTCTATGGCGCCAACCGGCCCGGGGCCAAGATCTCGCAGGGGGTGCTGGATCAGTTCTGGCTCTGGAGCATGCAGTGCGGGCTCCAGAACGCGTACGAAAGCGTCAAGGCTTTCTCCGAGACCGATTTCACCGAGGATCTGAAGAAGTTCGACGTCCCGACACTGGTGCTCCACGGCGAGGACGACCAGATCGTTCCCGTGAAGGACTCGGCGAGGAAGTCGGCGCGGCTCATCAAGGGCGCCAAGGACGTCTACTACCCCGGCGCGCCGCACGGCATCACGGCCACGCACCAGGATCAGATCAACGCCGAGCTGCTCGCGTTCCTGCGGGGCTCACCGGACACGTCACGGCGCGGCGACCGCATGATGGCCGCGGCGTCAACCACTCGTTGAAAGGATTTGTACCATGAAAGTCGTGATCATTGGCGGCAGCGGGCTCATCGGGTCGAAGCTTGTCGCCCGCCTTCGGGAGCATGGCCATGAGGCGGTGCCGGCGTCTCCGGACTCGGGGGTCAACACCCTCACCGGCGAGGGCCTGGCCCAGGTCCTCACCGGTGCGGCCGTCGTCGTGGACGTGTCGAACTCGCCGTCGTTCGAAGATGCGGCAGTGCTGAAGTTCTTCCAGACCTCGACCGGCAATCTCCTTGCCGCCGAAGCGGCGGCGGGGGTGGGTCATCACGTCGCGCTGTCGGTCGTCGGCAGCGACCGGGCGCCTGACAGCGGTTACCTCCGCGCCAAGGTCGCCCAGGAGAAGCTGATTGCTGGGTCGCCCATCCCCTACACCATCGTCCGCTCGACCCAGTTCTTCGAGTTCCTCAAGCGGATCGCGGACGAGGCGACCGACGGGAACACGGTGCGCATCGCCCCCGTGCTGTTCCAACCCATCGCGGCGGACGACGTCGCGAAGGCGGTGGCTCGGGCCGCGGTGTCGGCTCCGGTGAACG
>DATDEG010000219.1:0-14817 GCA_036523465.1 bacterium | reverse complement strand
AGCGGGTTGTTCAGCTCGTGAGCGACGCCTGCGGCGAGCTGCCCGACCACCGCCAGCCGTTCGGACTCCATGATCTTCTTCCGCGCGAACTCTTTGAGACGCTCATCCCGCTCCCGGAGCGAGTTGGCCATGGCGTTGAAGGTGTCCGCGAGCTGGGCGAGCTCGTCATTCGTGCGGATGTCCACCGCGGCATTGAGATTTCCTCCGGCCAGCTCCCGCGCCGCGGTGACGAGCCGGCGGACGGAGTGTGAGACACGCCGCGTGATGGCCGTAGAGAGAACCATCGCCAGCGCCGCTCCGGCGAGCATGATGCCGAGGAAGCCGGCCACGGTGCGGCGGCGGATGTCGAGGTACTTCTGCTCCAGCACCCCGACGTAGAGGATGCCGAGAATGCGGTTGCCGGCGCCGATAATCGGCTCATACGCTGTGATGTACCAGTCGTTCACGACGTACGCCCGCCCGATCCAGGGCCGGCCGTGCATCATGACCTGCTCGTAGACGTCCGCGGCGATCCGCGTCCCGATGGCGCGCGTGCCGTCCGGGTTCTTCACGTTCGTACTGATGCGCACGTCGTCCAGGAACATCGTCGCCGTGCCGATGTCGCGGCCCTGGTACTGCACGCCCTGGAAGACCGTCTGCTTGATCTTGTCGACGATCTCGAAGTTCTGATTGAGGAGGATGCCGCCGTAGAGGAGGCCGATGGCCCGACGCTCCTCGTCCAGAATCGGCGCCACGGCCTTCAGCACCAGGCCGGCGGTCACGTCCGTTTCCGCCCGGGGGCGGGCTCGAGGCGTCGGGATCACCGCGATGCGGGCGCGCGTGGCCAGCGCGGGAGCTTCGAGCCACAGCGCCTCTTCGGGCATCAGGGCGACCGAGGACACCGGTCCCTGAGCGGCCAGGGCCTCCTGCAGGAGGGCATCGCCTGTGACGATGTCGCCGTGCTTGTTCCGATCACTGGTCCGCAGGAGGACGATCCCTGCGCCGTCGGTCAAGGTCAGGAAGTCGAGTCCCTCACGCTCTCTGATCCGCCGCAGCTCGTCGAGGACGCGCTCGGGCCGGCCGGCCACCAGCGCATCCCGGAGCAGGATGGAGCGATCCGCGGTGAACCGCACGACATACGCGACGTGGCTCAGCCGGCCCAAGAGGATCTCCCGGGCCGCGTTGAGGTCGTTGCGCACCGTGGAGCGGGCCTCGGACATGATGAGGTTGCCGATCACCCGTGTCCCCACGACGCCGAAGACGACGGCGGTGACCATGACAATGAGGAGGTAGCTGAGCACGAGCTTCGTGGCCAGCGGGATGAAGAGATGCCCGCTGCGGATGCGCCTGGGCCCCACGCGGTGCGGCAGCACCTCGATCCATCGCCTGGGGGGCCCCGACATGCTCATCGCCCCCACGTGCCTCCTGCTCCGTTGCCGCCCGCCGGTTGAGGCAGAGAGGCGCGGCGGCGGAGACGCGATGAGGCCAGCGAGTACCGATAGAAAGTCCCCACCGGATCCGGGATCGTTCCGAGGATGGCCTCGGCCGTCTGCGGGTCCGTGGCATCGACCATGGAAGCGACGGCGGACGTCATCTTCGCGCCGACATCGGTGACGCGCGACGTTGGTCCGAAGCATCCGGTGCAGGGCATGTGCGCTTTCAGGCAGAGCGCCTCACAGCCGCCGCGCGTCGCCGGGCCCATGCAGAGGATGCCCTGAGCCAGCAGGCAGGTCTTCGGGTCGATCTGCACCAGGTGCGGCCGATTGAACGCCCGGAGCAGCAACTGCTCGGGTTTCGTCTCCTTGAGCGGGCACTGATCACACAGCGCGACGTCAGGGGCGAGGACGCTCCCCCGCGGCGGGAGGTTGCCGGAGAGCAGGGCGCCCACGGCTTCCTTGATCAATTTCGGCGTCGGCGGGCAGCCCGGCAGGTAGTAGTCCACGGCCACGACTTGGTCGAGGGCGCGGACCGTGTCGTAAAATGCTGGCAACGCCGTCGCATGCCCGTTCCCGGTCCACGATTCCTGGGGCCGGGTCCCGTCCGCGTTCGTCACCGACGGCGCCTCATCGTACACGTTCTGAAAGATCGCCGTCCTGTCCCAGAGGTTGGCCAATGCCGGGATGCCGCCGAGGTGCGCACATGCGCCGAAGGCGATCACGACCTGCGCCTTGCGTCGCAGCAGGACCGCCATCTCTTCCTGCTCGGAGGTCCGGATCGCGCCGTTCAGGAACGCCGCGGCGATCGATCCGTCGGGCCGCGCCTCCACATCCGCGCGCTTGAAATCCAGCGCCACCGGCCAGAAGGCGATGTCCACCGCGTCGACGACGCCGAGGATGTCCTCGGCAAGATCAACGACGGCCTCCTCGCAGCCTCCGCAGGAGGCGCACCAGTAAAAGGCGACCTGGGGCTTTGTGGTCTCTGCCATCGGTGTCACCTCTCCCCCTGCGCGGCTGCGCCTTCGATGCTGGGTGGAGCGGCGGCATGCCTCAAGCGCTCCGTCTCCCATCCCGTGCGCCTCCCAGGCCAGTCCAGCGGTCCGAGCGCGCGGAGGGACGCCACCATCTCGGTGATGACGCGGGCAACCTTCTCACCCTCAGAGGCGGAGATCCACTCCAGTCGCAGGCGCTCGTCCTCGATGCCCAGCGCGTGGAGCAGCGGGCGGAGGAGCGTGACCCGGCGCATCGTCTTGTAGTTGCCTTCCATGTAATGACAGTCGCCCGGATGGCAGCCGCCGATCAGCACGCCGTCGGCGCCGCGCGCGAACGCCTCCAGGACGAACTGCGGATCGACCCGTCCCGAGCACATCACCCGGATGACCCTGGCGTTGGGAGGGTACTTCAGGCGCGACGTGCCGGCGAGGTCCGCCGCGGTGTACGTGCACCAGTTGCAGAAGAACGCGACGATCCTCGGTTCCCACCCGTTCCCCTGTTGCCCGTTCTGCTGCTCGTGATCCGGCATCGTCTCTTCCTCCCGGTCAGCTCGCGGAAATGGCCAGAACGCCTTCGATCTCGGCGAAGATCTGGGCATCCTCGAAGAGGTGCTGATGGATGGATCCCGACGGGCACGCGGCTACACAGACCCCGCAGCCCTTGCACAGCGCCTCGGTGATCTCAGCCTTCGCTGAGGTCCCGTTGAACGCGATCGCGTGGTACGGACAGAGCGGGATGCACGTCTTGCAGCCCGAGCAGTCGTCGGCGATGATATACGCCGTGTTCGGTTCGAGCTCGACGCGCCCGGCGTCGACCAGGGCCAGCGCTTCCGCCGCCGCCCCGCCGGCCTGGGCGACGGAATCGGGGATGTCCTTGGGCGCCTGACAGGCCCCGGCCAGGAAGACGCCGTCGGTGAACGTGCTCACCGGCGCCAGCTTGGGATGCCGCTCCAGGAACCAGCCCTCCGTCGAGCACGAGATGTTGAACAGCCGCCGGACGTCGTCGGCATCGGCCCGCGGCTCCAGCGCGGTGCTGAGCACGACCATGTCCACCGGGATACGGCGGATCATCCCGGCCAGCGTGTCCTCGACCTGGATGGTGAGCTTTCCTTCCTCTCCGGGGGCCGTCGCCCAGTCGGAGACCTGGGCGACCTTCCCGCGGATGAAGTGCACGCCCTCGTCCAGCGTGCGGCGGTAGAACTCCTCGAAGCCCTTGCCCGCGGTGCGGATGTCGATGTAGAAGTTGTAGACCTCCGCGCCGGTGCGCTCGCGGATGAGGTGGGCGAGCTTGATAGAGTACATGCAGCAGACCCGCGAGCAGTAGATGTGGTAGTTCTCGTCGCGGGAGCCCACGCAGTGGATGATGCCGACGCGCTCGGGCTTGCGGCCGTCGCGGAGGACGACCTCCCCGCCGGTCGGGCCCGAGGCATTGACCAGCCGCTCCACCTCCAGGGCGGAGTACACGTTGGGGTAGGTCCCGTAACCGTAGTAGGGGACGCGGCCGGCGTCAAACGTCTGGAAGCCGGTGGCCAGGATGATCGCCCCGACGTCGATCTCCTCGACGGACTCCGTCTGCGTGAAGTCGATCGCCCCGCGGTCGCCGCAGGCCTCGATACAGGTCTTCTTGCACTTATGGCTCTTGAACTCGATGCAGGTCTCCGGGTCGATGACCACCTTGAGAGGCACGGCCTGCGGGAAGGGCAGGTAGATCGGCTTGCGCTTCCCCAGGTGGAGGTTGAACTCGTCGGGAACCTTCGCTTCCTTATAGATGCAGGCCTCGATGCACTCCTGGCATCCGACGCAGAGATCCTCGATCACGTAGCGGGGCCTGCGGTGCACGCGGACGTGGAAGTTCCCGACGTAGCCGTCCACCTTGGCGACGTCGGAGTAGGTCCACAGAGTGATGTTCGGGTGCGTCCCGACGGCGGTCATCTTCGGGGTGAGGATGCACGCCGCGCAGTCGAGCGTCGGAAACGTCTTGTCGAACTTAGCCATGTGCCCGCCGATCGTCGGTTCCCGCTCCACCAGGTAGACATGCCGGCCGGCATTCGCCAGGGTCAGGGCGGCGTGGATCCCGGCGATCCCGCCGCCGACGATCAAGACGTTGGGGTTGACCGGCACGCTGCGCGGTTCCAGCGGTTCGTGGAAGATGACCCGCTGCACGGCGGCGCGGATCAGGTCCTGAGCCTTCCGCGTCGCCTCGCCCCGATCGGTGTGCACCCAGGCGTCGAGCTCGCGGATGCTCACCATCTGGAAGTAGAAGGGGTTGAGCCCGGCGGAGGCCGTCGCCCCGCGGAAGGTGTGCTCGTGCAGCAGCGGCGAGCAGGCGGCGACGACGATCCGGTTCAGCTTGTGTTCCGCGATATCGGCGCGGATGAGGGCTTGGCCGGGATCGGAGCACATGTACTTGTACTCCCGGGCCACCGCCACGCTGGGCAACGTGGCCGCGTACTCGGTGAGCCGCTTCACGTCCACCATGCCGGCGATGTTCGTGCCGCAGTGACAGACGTACACGCCCACGCGCGGCGCGCCGTTCGACGACGATGGTGCAGATCCATCAAGCTGCATGCGTGGCCACCTCCGGTGCGATCGCCTCAGCTACCAGTTCGGCCAGGTCGTGGATGACCAGCCGTCCTTCGAGGCCTGTCGTCTTCAGGGCGTCACGGAACATGGGCAGTTCTTTCGGGCATGCCACGACGAGCGTCTCCACGCCGGGCAGGACCGCCGCCTCACGGACGCGGCTCTCCGCCGGTCGTTCTCGGAGACCCGGGGCATCCTCCATCCAGATCCTTCCGCCTCCGGCCCCGCAGCAGTACGCGCTCTGGCGCGAACGCGGCATCTCGACTACGGTCAGCCCCAGCGCCCCCAGGACCCGCCGCGGCGGCTCATAGATGCCGTTGTACCGGCCGAGGTAACACGGATCGTGATACGTCACGCGGCGGTGCAGCGGGCGGATCGATCCCAGCCGTCCCGCGCGCTGCAGGCCGTCGAGGAGCTCCGCGTAATGCACGACCGGCCACAGCGCCCCGTACTGCGGGTACTCGTTTCTGAGCGTGTTGTACGTGTGGGGGTCCGCCGTGAGTACCGCGCGGAATTCGCACTTCTGCATGGCGGCGACGTTCTTCTCGGCCAGGGTCTCGAAGAGCCCTTCCTCACCCACGCGGCGGACGTCGTTGCCGCTCGTACTCTCGCCGTCGTAGAGGATGCCGACATCGACCCCGGCCTGATGGAGGACGCGGGCCAGCGCCCGTGTCGCCTCGCGCCCCACCTGGTCGTAGGACGCGTAGTCGCCGACGAACCATAGATACTCGGCGCTCTCGCGGCGGATGTCCTTGACCGGGAATCCCAGCCCCTGGGTCCAGCGCGCCCGCATCTTCGGCGATTGCCCGAAGGAGTTGCCGTACCGCCCCAGCGCCTGAAGCGCATCCTGCAGCCGGGACGAGAGGGCTCCCTGCGTGACGAGGTGGCGCCGCATCCCGACGATGAGAGCGAGGTGCTCGTTGGCCACCGGGCAGCGCTGCGTGCAGGCGAAGCACGTCGTGCATGCCCATAGCTCCTCCGGCGAAACGATGCCGTCTGTTCCGACGAGCCTGCGGAAGCGCCCGTCTTGGGAGAGCCCGGCCAGCAGCGCCGGGCCTGCGTCGTAGAGATGCTCCTTGATGTGGTGCACGATCATCTTGGGCGAAAGCGGCGCCCCGCTGAGCTGCGCCGGGCAGACCCGGTCACACCGTCCGCACTCGGCACAGGCGAAGGGATTGAGGAGGTCGCGCCAGGTGAAATCCCGCGCATCGAGCTCCGTCCTGCCGTTTAACGAGGCGGGTGCGGGGCGGAGACGGCCGCGCGGCTCCAGGTCGGTCAGGAAGACGCTGAACGGTGAGACGAGCAGGTGGAGGTGCTTCGAGTAGGGCAGGTAGGCGAGGAAGCCCAGGACCAGAAGGATGTGGGCCCACCACATCCCCTCCTGCATCCGCCCGGCCGATTCTCCATGCAGCCCCGCGGCCCGCAGTCCCACGCCCAGCGGCGTCATGAGGCCGCTCCATCCGGCCCCATCCGACGCGGCGACCGACCGCGCCGCGAACCCCAGCAGTGCCGTCACCATCAGGCTGCCGATCAGCGCCAGGATGATCCCGGCGTCCCGGCTCTGTTCCAGCCGCGGCGGCGGCCTCAGGTAGCGGCGCACGGCGGAAATGATGATCGCCCCCAGGACGAGCATGCCGAATACCTGGAGGATCAGCGCGACCGGTCCCACCTCGTCAGGCATCGGATAAGGAAGGAAGGGCAGCAGTCCTTTGAGCAGTGTGAGCCAGAATGAGGCGACGAAGAAGACGAACCCCCAGAAGATCGCGAAGTGGACCGCCCCGAACGGCTCCTGCAGCAGCCGGCGCTGGGCGAAGACGTCGGCGGCGACCGCCGCGAACCGGCGCACGAGGTGATCGAGGCGGTGCTCAGGCCGGCCGAGGCGCAGCAGGCGCAAGAGATAGGCGGCCCGCCTGGCAAACAGGCCCACGGCGAGGAGCGTCGCGACCCACAGCACGAGGGGGCCAGGCACGAACGTACCGTCGGCGGGATCCATGGGAATCGCTATGCCGCAGCGGTGCTCCTCTCCTTGAGCGCGTCGATCAGTACCGGAGCGACGTCGAAGAGGTCGGCGGCGATCCCATAGTGCGCGACGTCGAAGATCGGTGCGTGTGGATCGGAGTTGATCGCGACGATGAGTCCGGCGTCCTTCATCCCCTCGACGTGCTCCGACGCCCCGCTGATCCCCAGGGCGAGATAGAGCGTGGGTTTCACGATCATCCCCGACTTGCCCACCTGACGGCTCAGCGGGAGCCAGCCCTGGTCGATCACCGGGCGCGAGGCGCAGACCTCCCCGCCGAGAAGTCCGGCGAGCTCTTCGGCCAGGGGTAGGTTCTCCTTCCGCTGGATGCCACGCCCGACGGCCACGAGGACGGGGACCCGGGCGATGTCGATATCTCCCGCGGCCGGTTCGATCAACCGGACCGGCTTCGTGCGGAGATGATCGAGCACGGGGGGCGCGGGCTTGAGATCGAGCTGCGGCGCTCGGGTGGACGCTCCGGCCTCGGCCGGAAAGGCGCCGCCGAGTACGGTGAGGATCGCCGGGAGCGGGACGTCGACCTCGCACATGAGCTTGCCGCCGCACAGCTGACTCGTGGCCACCACCCGACCATCGACCACGGTGACGGCCGCGACGTTGACGGTCATCGCCGCGTTCATGAGGACGGCTAGGGCCGCGGCAAGGTCGATCCCCGTGGACGATGCGCCGCAAAGGACGAGCGCCGGAGGAAGTGTCACCGAAAGCTGGTGGACCGTTCGAGAGTGCGCTTCCGGTGTAAACGACCCCAGGCGCTCGTCATCGACGGCGAGCACGCTGTCCGCCGCGCCCAGCGGAGCGGCCAGGGACGGCACATCGCGGCCCAGGAGGACGGCGACGAGCCGCCCGCCGAGCGCCTGCGCAAGCGTCCGGCCCGCCCCCAGGAGTTCGAATGTCTGCGGAACGACTGTGCCTTTCAGGTGCTCCACATACACCCAGACATCGCGGAACTCGCTCATCGCAGGACCCCCCGGGTTGCCAGGATCCCGATCAACTCCGCCACCGCGGCCTCAGGTGTTCCTTCCAGCATCTGCGCGTGGGTCGCGTGCTCGGGTTTGAACATCCTCCGCACCGCCGCCGCCGCGGGAGCGGCAACGGCCGGCGCCGCGACCGTGGTGATCTTCTTCGTCTTGGTCACCTCACGGATGCGGGCCACGGGGACGTAGCGCGGAGGCTGCGGCGCGGAGAGGACGCCGATCACGGCCGGAAGCCGGACCTCGATCTCCGCGGTGGTTCCTCCCGGGTATTCCTTGTGGACGACGGCCGTATCGGTACCGCTGAACTCGACCGCACGCGTGACCCCGACGTAGGGCAGATCGAGGAGGCCGCCGAGCAGTCCGGGCAGATGGCCGTCCAGGTCGCTGATAGCCTGCACGCCCGCCAGGATGAGGTCGCTGGGGCGCGACCGCAGCACCTCCGCATAGATCGCTGCGGCGTGCCGGCGGGGCACGGGACCCTCAGGCAGCGAGATCACTTTGCATCCTTCATCCGCGCCCTTCGCCAGCGCCGTGAAGAGGGTCTGGTCGACGTCGCCTTCGTCCATGGCCAGGGCCGTCACGGTTCCGCCGTGCCGGTCCTTGAGGGTGAGCGCCTGTTCGAGGGCGTGATCATCGCTCTCGCTGAGCACGTAGCGGAGCCACTGCGTATCGAGGGCCGTTCCCGCACTATCGATCTCCAGCTCTTCCACGAGATCAGGCACCATCGTCAGGATGACCGTGATCTTCATGCCTGCACCTCGCTCTGCCCCGTGACGGACGCATCCAGCAACTCGAGGATGTCGCGGACGACCATGCGCCCCTCATTTCCGGTGGACTTCAGCGCATCTTCGAACCGTGACGTCTCGAACGGACAGGAGACGGCGAGGATGTCCGCCCCCGTCGTCAGCGCGTGCGCGATGCGGCGGTCGGCGAGCCGTTCGTGCGCCGTCTGCCAGATGATCGTGTCCAGCCACATCCCGCCGCCCCCGCCGCCGCAGCACAGAGAGGTCTCCCTGTTGAACGGCATCTCCACGACGGTGACGCCCGGGATGGCGCGGAGGAGGTCGCGCGGCGCGTCGTAGATCCCGCAGGCCCGCCCCAAGCAGCAGTTGTCATGGTAGGTGACCCGGGCCTCGAGCGGCCGCCGGAGGAGGGGGCGCAGGGCGTCGAGTCGGCCGGCCAGGAACTCGACATAGTGGCGGACCGGGTAGCGGTGGCCCATCGCCGGGTAGACTCTCTTGAGCGAATTCATGGCGTGCGGGTCGCCGGTGACGATCTCGCCGTATTCATACCGGTCCAGGAGCCCGACGTTGTACTCGACCAGGCTGTCGAACAAGCCTTGCTCGCCGGCCAACCGCTCACAATCGCCGATGCAGTGTTCTTCCGGACCAAGGATGGCGAAGTCGACGCCGAGGGCCCGGAGCAGCCTGGCCATGGCCTGCGCCTGCGCCTGGTTGCGTGGATGGTAGGACGGGTAGCACTCGACCAGCCAGAGGACGTCGACCGGTCGCTTCACCTGCGAGATGATGGGAACGGGGACCCCCGCGCCTTTCGTCCAGTCCAGGCGCTTCCGCGCACCTTCGCCGAACGGGTTGCCCTGCCGGTAGGTGTTGTCCAGCGCTTTCTTCATCTCTGCAGGGGGCTGCACACCGCTGGCCAGCGCGGCGTCGCGGAGGGCGGGGAAGAGGAGGTCGGTGATCTTCAGCCCGCTGGGGCACCGCGCCGTGCACGTGTAGCAGGAGACGCACAGCCACGGGGTGGTTGTGCGGAGCACCTCGCCCAGCAGCCCCTCCTTGGCCAGATGGATGAGGCGGCGCGGTGTGTGATCCATGGCATGGCCGAGCGGACATGACCCCCCGCAGATCCCGCACTGGATGCAGGGGTTGAACGCCCTCGGCCAGGACTGAGGAGGGGCGGACGGCATCGTGGGCGCGCTCCCTTCGCCAGAAGACATCTGCATACTCCGCTAGCTCCGCCGCTTCAAACCCAACGGAGCGCTGTGTGCGCTATGCGACGCGTGGCGCGTCGTGGTTCCGTCTGCATTCTCCGTCGCCAGTGAACCGTGGAGTATCCTCCGTCTGCCTGATTTGCTATGGTCTGATGCTCCTGTGGCCTACTGGTCAGACCAGCAACCCCCCAAAGGGGGACGGACCGGCGCACAAGGGCTTCCGCCCGCTCCCTACTCCGCGCGCGCCGCGCCGGCCGGGGCCTGCCGCGGGACGATCGGCAGGTGCTCCATCGCCCACAGGTAGACGAGGATGCCCGCGGCGATGATGGCCAGGGTGATGAGGATCTCCGTCCAGGCCGGGATGTACATGGTCCCGCTGCCCCGCAACATGCCGGTCACGGCAACGTTCAGCCGGTTGAGGACAACGCCGAGGACGACGAGCACACTGCTCATCGTGATCCCCGCGGCCGAACGGCTGTAATGGTTCACGGACAGCAGCAGGAGCGGCAGGACCACGCCGATGCCCACCTCTGCCGCAAACATCGCCCGTTCGACGCCGGGCGCAAGGAGCAGCGACCATGCCCCCCGCACGGTGAGGTCGATGACCTTCAGTCCCAAATAGATGGAGAGGATGACCAGGGTGACCCGGCTCAGTCCCACGAAGAGCGGGAGGTCGAAGCGGTGCTTGAAGATCCGCGCGGCGACGGCCCCTTCGATGGTGGCCATGGCCAGACCGACGGCAACAGCCGAGACGAAGAAGAGGACCGGCAGCAGAGGTGTGTACCAGAGCGGATGGAGACGCCCGGGCGCGATCAGGAACAGTGACCCGAGCGAGGACTGATGGAGCGTGGACAAGATGACCGCCGCCACGACCAGGGGCGTGATCGACCTCTGCGCGATGTCGAGGAGACGCCACAACCGCAGGCGCTCGAGCACGCTCTGCCCGAACTCGAGGGCCAGTATCGCAGAGTACAGCATCACGCACCAAGCTACCTCGAACATCACCGAGTGCGGATTCCACATCACGACGGGGTGCCAGATATTCCACGGCCGGCCGAGATCCACGAACAGGGCGATGACGACCATGAGGTATCCCAGGAACCCGGTGAGTACCGCCGGGCGCAGCAGGGGATGGTAGCGATCGAGATGGAGGATGTGCACGGTGCCGTTGAGCGTGAAGGCACCCGCGGCGAGCGCGACCCCGACCATCACGTCGAATCCGATCCACACCCCCCAGGGGAAGTGATCGGACAGGTTCGTGACGGCGCCCAATCCCCAGATGAACCGGGCGCCAGCGGTGAGGGCGCCGGCGGCCACGAGCAGCCAGAGCAGGACACGCCCGCGGCCGAGTCGCCGAAGGGTGATCATCGTCGCTCACGCTCCCCCTGGCGTTGCATCTCCATGCGTCTCCGGATCACGGTCTCGACTGCGGTAAGCGTGGCGCCGATGGCGACGACCGCGCCGGGGATCTTTCCCATCACACGCCAGGTGTAATTTGGCAGGGCCTGCCGGACGACGACCGGAAACCCGAGGTCTTCGAAGGGCACGTCAGAGACGTAGAGCCACGAGGTCCCTCCCACTTCTTCCACGCCGTAGATCGCCGGGACGTACCGGTCCGGGTGGTCGGCGATGCGCGAGGCGGCCTCGGCGAGGATCTGCCGGCGCGGCCCGAACTGCAGGGCGTGGGCCGGACAGACCGACACACAGACCGGTTCCAGACCCTTGGCCAGCCGCTCCGCACACATGTTGCACTTCGTGATGACAGGCAGAGCCCGGTGCCACTCGAAGCGCGGGATGTGGAACGGACAGGCGAGCTGGCAGTAGCGGCAGCCGATGCAGCGGTACGGGTCGTAGGTCACCGGTCCCTCGGGCGTCTTGCGCAGCGCCGCAACAGGACACGCCGAGGCGCACGCAGGCTCGGCGCAGTTCCAGCACTGGACCTTGTAGGACCGGCGGTCGGCGCTCCCTTCTCCCAGCGTGAGATGAGGGAGTGGTTTCCGTAGCCGGCGGACCTGCACGTAGGTGAAGGCGTTCGGGGCGAGGTCTGTCGAGAGGCCGGGAGGGAATCCATGGTAGGCTTTGCAGGCCCCCTCGCACTGCCGGCAGCCGATGCACCGTGCCACGTCGACCAGCACGGCCGTTGCCGCAGGCAGTGTCATCGCCGCCGTGGCCCGCCGCGGGCCCACGACCGTGACGCCCAAGGCGCCGGCCGCAGCCAGTTTGAGGAGATGGCGGCGGGTGAGGCTCATCGGTCCGGTCCCCCTCATCCGCGGTAGGCCGCGATGATCAATGACAGGAAGAAGGTCGACAATCCCAGGACCACGACACTGAGCACGACGCCCGAGATCGCCTCGTCGAGTCCGCTCAACGCCCCGCGGCTCTGGACGATCCGCCAGAGTGCAATGACGCCGAGGATGAGGGCCACTGTGGCCAGGATGATGTTGACTCCCGGGAGCCAGCACAGACGGAGGGCCACCAGGCCTACGGCGAAACTCGAGGCGGCGGGCGGGCACATCGGACGGAGATCCGGCGTCTCCGCGCCGATGAGGTCCGCGGGCGCCGGCACATGGATCCTCTGAGCCTCGGGCTCAATGAACGCTGACTGTGACATGACCGCCACCTCCTGGCTTCCACGCTAGACGGGACGTGGCTGGGCCGCGTCGGGGCGAGTGCCCGTGCGCCGGGCGCTAGAGTGCTGGTATTGGGTGGGAAGGATTACCGATAGGAGATCAGGTTGAGGCCGTGGGCCAGTAGGGGGGTATCACGCCGCCGGCGACGTGTCGCTCTTGACCGGCGGCTGCGTCTCCTGCCCCCAGTAGCAGTCGTCGCACAGGCGAATCTGGACTCCCTGCTCCTCGAGGGCCTTGGTCGCGCGCCTCAGGCCGCACCGGGTGCACGTGTCCTGCGGCTGATAGTCGGGCGTCGGCATCTGCAATCTCCCCGTCCGTGGCTCTTGCGGCTCCATCGTCCTCCCCGCGCGCAGGCGGGTCCATCAGGCCGCGAAGTGATTTAGGCGTAGGCGCGGCAACGAGACCAGAATCAGGTACCCGCCCGATGGGGCATGGCACCTCTGTGCTCTACGCTACGAAGTAAGCTCTGTCCCGGTTTTCCTGCGTCATCGAGCAACGATAGGCCAGACAGACCGTGGAGGTGAGTCGTATGCGTCTACGGATGATCACGGCGGCGGTGGCCTTCCTCCTCGTCGCCGGGTTGGCCGTCGCACCGACGATGGGCGCCGCCGAGCCGCTGCGCATCGGCGTGATTACGTCCCTGACCGGCCGCTTCGCGACCTTCGGAAAGATGCAGATGGCCGGCTACAATGTGGCCCTGAAGGAGATCAACGCGAAAGGCGGCGTACAGGGCCGGCCGCTCGAGCTGCTCGTCGAGGACGACGCCTCCGGCGTTCCCGCGGCCCTCTCGGCGGCGGAGCGGCTGCTGGCCAAGGGGGTGCCGATCATCCTCGGTACGTACTCCAGCGGGATCAGCAAGCCGCTGGCCGGCTACATGGAGCGGCAGCAGATGCCGCTGGTTGTGTCCGGCAGCGCCGACGACAGCATCACCAAGCCGGGATCCGCATACGTCTTCCGGGCGAAGAGCATCGCCACCACCTATGCGCGCACCTTGTTTGCCCTGTTCGATAACCTGGGCGGGATCCAAAGCGTGGCCATCCTCGCCGGTACCGGGGCCTTCGAGCAGTCCGTGGCCGACGGCGCCGAGGCGTACACCAAGATCAGTAACTACAAGCTCATCGCCCGGGAGGGTTATGACGCGGGGCTGACCGATTTCCGGCCGCTGCTGAACAAGTTCCGCACGCTGAACGCTGACGCGGTGTTCATCGTCTCGTACGAGGCCGACGCCGTAGCCATCATGCGCCAGGCAAAAGAGGTCAACCTGAATCCCAAGATCTTCGCCGGCGCCGCGGCAGGGTTCGCCCTTGAGTCGTTCATCAAGGGTGCCGGCGATGCGGCGGAATGGGTCTTCACGTCCACCTCCTGGACGCCTGACGTGAAGTACGTCGGCGCGCAAGCGCTGTACAGGAATCTGAAAGAAGCCCTCAACGGCGGCGAGCCTTCCTACCATGCCGCAGAGACTTACATGGCGCTCATCGTCGCCTCCGATGCGCTGAACCGGGCGAAGAGCCTGGACAAGAACGCCATCATGACAGCGTTGAAGGCCACCGATCTGATGACGCCGGTCGGTCCAGTGTCCTTCCCGAATTCCGCGGGGTTCCGCAATCAGAACCCCATTCCGATGGTGGTGGAGCAGGTGCAGGGGGGAAAGTTCGTCACCGTCTTCCCGGCGAGCATCGCTCCCGGGCGGCCGAAATTCCCGACCCCGGCCTGGAACAAGCGGAGCGCGCCGTAGCGAAGAGGCCAGAATGGTAGGGGAGCCCCGCCGCCATACGTGCGGGACTCCCCTGGAGCGTCGATGGATCTCGCAACGCTCGCCCAGGTGGTGGTGAGCGGCCTCCTCACCGGCGGCGTCTACGCCATCGTGGGGATCGGGCTGTCGCTCATCTTCGGCGTGATGCGGGTCGTGAACTTCGCCCATGGCGAGTTCCTCGCCCTGGGGATGTACGGCGCGCTGCTGCTGTTCACGCGCTGGCACATCGATCCGTATCTCGCCATCGTGGTCATCCTCCCGCTGTCGATCGTGCTCGGTTATGTGGTGGAGAAAGTGTTCATCGCGCCGATCGCCCGCGCCCCGGAGCACTCCTCGATCCTCATGACCGTTGGGGTTGGGCTGGTCGTGAGCAACCTTCTTTTGTTCGGGTTCGGCGCCCAACCGCAGAGCATCTACACGAGCTACTCGACATCCACGCTGCGGATCGGGGAGGTGACCTTCAGCTTGCCGCTGTCGGTCTCGTTCCTCA
>DATDEG010000218.1:0-4690 GCA_036523465.1 bacterium | reverse complement strand
GAGCAAGAGAGAAGTGGAAGAGTTTGTGGCGGACCTCCGCCCGAGACCTGCGGCCGCAACCTCCATCTGCATCCAACCGTTGCCGGGGCGCGCGGCGTCGAGCGAATCAGTTACAGACTCAGGGCGCACTGGCAGCGCTCTAGGACGGCCACTGAGCCCGGAGGAGCCCACGGGGGAGGACCATGACGGCCGAACCGACTCGAGTACGGCCTGGGCGGTTACCGCGCCTTCAATTGACTCGCAGGGTGGCTCTGTCGCCTGCGCCCGGTCCTTGGCAAATCAGCAGTTGGTGATCGAACCTCTCGGAGGAAGGCGGTACCGGGTGCAGTTCACCGCCGCCGCCGAGACGTGCGACAAGCTGCGTCTCGCTCAGGATCTCTTGCGCCATCAGATGCCGGATGGCGATGTCGCGGCGATCATCGATCGTGCGTTGACGTTGCTGGTCGAGAGCCTCGCCCGGCGGAAGTTCGCTGCGACGGAGCGGACTCGGGATCGCACGTCGGTAGCGCCAGCTGACGATGGCGCCAAGAGCCTGGCCCGGGGATCCCGGCATATCCCCGCCGAGGTCAAGCGCGGTGTTTGGCTCCGCGACGGCGGCAGGTGTGCTTTCATTGCCCACAGTGGACGACGGTGCAACGCGCGTGGGTTCCTCGAATTCCATCACAAGAAGCCGTACGCCGCCGGCGGTGAAGCCACCGTGGAGAACGTGGAGTTGCGGTGCCGGGCGCACAATCGATATGAGGCCGGCCTCTACTTCGGACCTGAACAACAAAACGTTGGGGCAACCGGGCGCGCGGCCGTGAGCGCCGCTGCCCTCCGCGGGCCCACTGCGACAACGCCGGGCAGCCCACGACCTTGCCCGCGCGGGACCCGGATGGCTGCCGAAGTGCGCGACGGTACCCGCTAGAGTGTGAGGAGTGGCCTGCAGAGATCTGGGGCTACGTCTGTTCGGAGTCTACAGGAGCCGTTCGAGGTACAGATACGTGCGCTCGGTTCGGGCGTCGATCGTCTGGGCGAAGCGTGCCGCGGAAGCATCGACCGCCCAGTACACGGTGACCGGCGTGGCGTTCTTTGCGGAGAAGAACTGCAAGGCGTGATGCACGAGGGCGGAACCGACGCCATGTCCCCGGTGCGCCTCCCTGACACCCACGGTCCAGCGTCCGACGCCGTCGCGCACCTGCGCGAGAACGAAGCCCACGCTATACCGGTCCTTCTCGGCGATGAAGACCCGGGCGTCGCCGCCCATCCACATCGTTTCGAGATCCTTCGTCCGGGCCGGGACGGCAAGCGTCTCTTCGTGAAGACGCGCGATGTGCCGGGCTTCGTCGGGCCGGGCCCGGCGGACCCCATAGCCCGCCGGCACATGGGCCTGGGACGCGCCGCCTGAGGCGACGACCAGGGCGTTCGAGAACGCGAAACCGAACCGCTGCGCCAGCATCAGGACGACGGCGTTGCACTCGTCGGCACGGATGGTGAGGCGTTCCTGGCGATCCTGCTGGAATCGTTTCGTGAGGTGATCGTGGAGCTGCCGGAGGACGGCCTCCTCGTCGTCCCGCCGCTGAGGCCGATCCAGGATGATCTCCTCGGCAAGGAGCCGCTTCCCGCTGCGTCCCGTGATGAGGAGACCCACCGGTTTTCGGTTTACCTCGATGAGGGAGACGGACTTCTCGGACTGGACCCACCAGAAGTCCTGGGGTGTGGCGCGCCCGTAGCGGTCGAAGCATGCCGAGTAGCCGCCGCGGTAGTGCCGATCGTAGACCTCGATGAGGACCGGAGTATCGGCGGGTTCGGCCGCGCGGAAGGTGAGCGTCACCATTCGGCGATCGGCGCGTCCGCCCAGAGTCGCTCGAGACTATACAGGCGCCGCGCCTCCGGCCCGAAGACATGCACGACGACCGGGCCGAAGTCGAGGAGGACCCAGCGCGCCCGGGCATGGCCCTCCCGTCCCAGCAGGCGGCCTCCCGCGCCGGTCAGCGCATCCTCGACCGCGTCCGTGACGGCCCGGATCTGTACCGACGTCTGCGCAGAGGCGATCACGAAGTAGTCGGCCACCGGAGTGTGCGCGCGCAGGTCCAGGACGAGGACGTCCTCGGCTTTCTTCGCATCCAGCGTCTCCGCGGCAAGGAGAGCGAGGCGCCGCGAAGGCACGCTCACTGCAGTGACCGCACCGGCGGGCGGTACAACCCGTGGTCGGCGATGTAGGCGACGACGGCGTCGGGGAGCAGATACCTGATGGGCCGACCGGCGGCGACGCGGCTGCGAATGTCCGTCGATGAGATGGCCAGCGCGGGGATCTCGATGACGTGAAGGTTGTCCAACACGCGCCCGGTGATATTGTACTTTCTGAGATCCTGGGCATCGATCGGAAACCCCGGCCGGCTGGCGGCAATGAACTGGCAGAGGGTGAGCAGTTCGGCGCTGCGCTCCCACTCGCCCCGAACGATCTGCAGGATGGCGTCGGCGCCGGTGATGTACGAGAGATCCCGGGCGTCGTGCTCCCGGCGGAGCTCTCGAATGGTATCGATCGTATAGGAAGGGCCGGGCCGGTCGATCTCGATGCGTGAGACGGCGAAGTGGCGGTTGCCGTTCACGGCAAGCGCGGTCATATGGTAGCGGTGCTCGGGATCGGTCACCTCGTGGAGATCCTTGTGGGGGGGGAACCGGTTCGGCACGAAGAGCACGCGCTCGAGGTCGAATTGAACACGCGCCTCTTCGGCTGTGACGAGGTGGCCGTAGTGAACAGGGTCGAACGTCCCGCCCATCAGACCGAGACGCGCCACACGGTCCTCCACACGTTGCGGGTTCTTCGAACGGGCCGGCGTCGACCTGTACTCACGACGACATCCCGCGGCCTGAGGGGCGTGGGGGGGCCGCCTCGCCCGCGCCGGGCAGGGCCTCGGCGTCCGCGGGATGCGGCACAACGCTGGAATCACCGGACTCCGGGGCTCGATGCCGTATCGTGGCGAGGAGATCCGCGGCCGCTTCCATCAGGATCATCACCCCCTCGCCCGTCATCGCTGAGATCTGGAACACGGGATAGCCGAGGGATTCGATGGCCTGGGCGGTCCTCCCCGCACGCTCGCGCGCATCCGGCATGTCGATCTTGTTCAGGGCGACGAGCATGGGGCGTTGCCCCAGATCCGGGTCGTACCGGCGCAGCTCGTCATTCACCGTGTGGAAATCGGCGACGGGATCACGGCCCACGGCAGCGAGATCGACGAGATGGATCAGGACACTCGTCCGCGCGATGTGGCGGAGAAAGGTATGCCCCAACCCCGCACCCTGCGATGCGCCTTCGATCAGCCCGGGAATGTCGGCAAGGACGAAACTCCGCCCATCGGCTAGACCGACCACGCCCAGGTAGGGCTCCGTCGTCGTGAACGGGTAGTCGGCGACCTTCGGGTGCGCGGCCGAGACTGCTCTCAACACGGTGGATTTGCCCGTATTGGGGAACCCAATCAAGCCGGCGTCGGCGATGAGCCGCAGCTCCAGCTCGATCGTCCGTTCCTCTCCTGCGCCACCAGGCTCGGCCTGACGCGGTACGCGCCGGGTGGCGGTAGCGAAGCTGGCATTGCCCCGCCCACCGCGGCCTCCGCGCGCGGCGGTGAGCCGCTGCCCGTGCTGGACGAGGTCGCCCACGACGTCCTTTGTGGCGGCATCGCGGACGAGCGTGCCCACCGGGACCGGTACGACGAGCGAGCCGCCTTGCCGGCCGTGACGGTTGCTTCCTTCCCCATGGCCGCCGCGCTGGGCGCGGAAGTGCCGGCGGTGCTGGAAGTCCAGCAGCGTGCTCAGCCCCTCGTCGGCGACGAGGATGACGTCGCCGCCGCGGCCGCCGTCGCCCCCGTTGGGTCCGCCCTTCGGGATGAACTTCTCCCGCCGGAAGCTCACGATGCCGTTCCCGCCGTCGCCGGCCTTGACGTAGATGACTGCGCGGTCGATGAACATATGTCAGCGGCCGGGCGCTGCGTGCCCGGCCGTCTGGATTCCAGCCAATCGGAAATGGTTGATGTTCAATGGGTTCTCCCCCCGGCTGGGGAGTGCCTTCCCAACAGAACGAGCTCGAGCCGCGCGTGCCGGCTCGAGCCCATGGTCGCTGCGCATTCAATGCCCGCCGCGGCGGCGGTCGAGCGTTAGGCGGTCGCCGGCAGCACGCTTACCTGCCGCCCGTCGCGGCCGCGGCGTTCGAACTGCACCCGGCCGGCGCTGAGCGCGAAGAGCGTGTCATCGCGGCCGATGCCGACGTTGGCGCCTGGCCGGACCTTGGTGCCGCGCTGGCGGATGAGGACGCTGCCCGCGGTCACCCACTCGCCCGCGAACGCCTTCACGCCCAGTCGCTTGCTCTTGCTGTCCCGGCCGTTGCGGGACGAACCCATGCCTTTCTTGTGCGCCATCGCGATCCTCCACTTACGTCAGGGAGATCTTGTCGATGCGGAGCTGCGTGAAGTTTTGACGGTGACCCCGCTTCCGCCGGTAGTGCGCCTTCGGTTTGTACTTGAAGACGACGACCTTCCTGCCCCGGCCGTGGCCCACCACGGTGGCCATCACTGACGCCCCTGACACCAGCGGCGCGCCGACGGTCACCTGCGAGCCGTCGGCGACGAGGAGGACGCGGTCCAACGTCACAGGGGCGCCGGGTTCGGCCTCGAGGGACTCCACCATGAGGGTAGCGCCCTCCTCGACGCGATAC
>DATDEG010000217.1:0-22397 GCA_036523465.1 bacterium | reverse complement strand
ACCACGACGCCCAGCGGTACCACCGGGTGCTGATGCAGCGCAACCGGTTGATCCGGCGCGCGGAGGCGAGGGAGCTCGACCCGTGGGACGAGCAGCTGGCAACGATCGGAGCGGCAATCACGCTTCGCCGCCGCGGGGTTGCGGCGCGGCTTGCCGAACACGCGGCGCCGATCTACACGGCGCTGAGCGGTGGACGGGAAGAGCTGCGACTGGAGTACGCGCCATCGTTGACCGGCAGCGAGACGGCTGAGGTCGCAGCCGCGGCGCGAGAGGCCCTGTCCGCCCGGCGTGAGTGGGAGGCAGCTCGGGGAGTGACCACGACCGGGCCTCATCGGGACGACCTCCGTCTGCGGCTCGACGGCCGCGACCTCCGCGCCTTCGGATCTCGCGGCCAGCACCTTTCGGCAATGCTTGCCGTGCGTCTGGCCGAGCGACGGGTGCTCCGTGAGGAGATCGGCGAGGACCCGGTGCTGTTGCTCGATGACGTCTTGCTCACGCTCGACGAGGAGAGGCAGGCGTATCTGCTTGACACCATTCACGGTTGTCAGGCCTTCCTGTCGGTCACGTCTCTGGCAGGCGTCCCGGGCCTCCCCGGGGAGGCCGGCGTGTTCCGCGTCAACGCGGGGACGGTCACGGATGTCCATGCTCACCTCCCTTAAGGCGATCCTTCGGGGAGCGGCGCGCTCGCTTGGTGTCGAGCGCGCGGCGAACGCCGCGCTGATCGAGGAAATGTGGCCAAACATCGTCGGTCCGGTCGCCGCCGCGCACAGCCGAGCTGCCGGCGTCCGCGGAACGGTTGTCCTGGCAGACACCGAGGCTGGGCCCTGGATCCAGGAACTGTCCGCGCAACGGGCGCGGTATGTTGTGGAGATCAACCGGCGGCTGGGCGGTGAGATCGTGACCGACATACGGTTTCGACCAGCCTCCTTTCAGGCCGCTTCGTCCGGCGCGCTCGACCCGCGGCCTGATAGGCGTGATCTTGCGACGAGCGACGCCGTCTCCGGCGAAGGGAGCGAAGAAGCGCCGTTGTCCGCTGAGGACGCGGCCGCAGTTGAGCGTGCCATTTCCGAGATCCGGGACCCCGAACTCAGGGAGGGGGCGCGGCGGGCTATGGTGAGCCAGCGGAGATGGCGCCGCCGCCAGCGCGGAGATACGGGAAACCGCTAGACGAGCGGGGTCGGCGCGGCGAGTGGTCGTTCGGGACTAGCCGTGTCATGGGGCGGAGACGGGCGGGCGTGTGATGTACGTACATCTCGGGGGGGACTTGATCGTCGCGGTGATGGACGTCGTGGCCGTTCTGGACGCGCGGCTTGTGGCCGGATCGGCGATCAATGAAGAGTTCATCAGGCACGCGCAGGCATCCGGCCACCTGCGCGGCCAGGAGGCTGTGGGGGAGAGCAAGTCCGTGGTCGTGACCCGCGACCGGGCTGTGTATGTCTCGGGGATTTCGCCCGCGACCCTCACGCGGCGGATGACCCATCTGCGGCAATCGCTAAGGGCCTGGGATGCGGAAAGCTAGGCTGGATGCGGGTTTTGCGCGTTGACGGAGATTTTCTCGCGTGATACACTGAGTTGTGCGGCTGCGTAAGCCACAGCAGTTCATCGCGGTCCTGAACAACAGAATGGTTCGAACCGGGAGGGGCGCGCAGAAGGCGCTCCTCCCAGTATGTTGAGAAGGGGTCAACCCACACACTTCGATGGCCGAGGACTCTGACATGACAACCAACCAGACCACGACCCCCTATACCGCCGAGCAGATCCAGGTTCTCGAGGGGCTCGAGGGGGTGCGCAGGCGCCCCGCGATGTACATCGGGAGCACGGGGCCGGACGGGTTGCACCACCTGCTCTACGAGGTGGTCGACAACTCCGTCGACGAAGCCCTGGCCGGGCGCTGCTCCGAGATCCAGGTTGTCCTCCATACGGACGGCAGCGCCTCGGTCATCGACGACGGCGCCGGCATTCCCGTCGATCCCGTGCCGAAGATCGGCAAGCCCGCGGTGGAGGTCGTGCTCAGCACGCTGCACGCCGGCGGGAAATTCGGCGGCGGCGGCTACAAGATCTCCGGCGGACTGCACGGTGTCGGCGTGTCGGTCGTCAACGCCCTTTCCGAGTGGCTCGAGGTCGAGGTGTGGCGCGACGGGAAGACCTGGAAACAGCGGTTTGCCCGGGGAAAGAAGGCCGGCCCGCTGCAGACCGTCGGGGCGGCGCGGAAGACGGGAACGCGCGTCACGTTCAAGCCCGACGTGACCGTGATGACGGCCACCGAGTTCGACCTCGAGACGATCCTCACGCGGCTGGACGACATCGCGTACCTGAACCGCGGCCTCGTCATCAAGGTCCGGGACGAACGCAGCGATCAGGAGAAGACGCTCAAGCACGCCGGCGGGATCGCCGAGCTCGTCCAGACCATCAACCGCAGCAAGAGCAAGCTCAGCGACGTCATGCACCTCACCCGCGAGCGGGACGGGACCGAAGTCGAAGTGGCGTTGCAGTACAACGACTCGTTCCTCGAGCACACGCTCACGTACGTGAACACGATCCCGACGACTGAAGGCGGCACCCACCTGGCCGGGTTCCGCTCGGCGCTGACCCGGGCGATCAACAACTACGCCCGGCGCTCCGCGGTGCTCAAGGACGGCGACCCGACGCTCGTCGGCGACGACGTCCGGGAGGGACTCACCGCGGTGCTCAGCCTGAAACTCCCCGAGCCGCAGTTCGAGGGACAGACGAAAACGAAGCTCGGCAACACGGAAGTGAAGGGACTTGTGGAGTCCGTCGTCGGAGACTGGCTGGAGGAATGGCTGCACACGCATCCCGGCGACGCGAAGCGCATCGTCAACAAAGGCCTGATGGCGGCGCGGGCCCGGGAAGCCGCCAAGCAGGCGCGCGACCTGGTCCGCCGCAAGAGCGCGCTCGACGTTTCCCCGCTCCCCGGGGTGCTCGCCGACTGCGTGGAGCGCGATCCGGACAAGTGCGAGATCTACATCGTGGAAGGGCCGAGCGCCGGGGGGTCCGCCAAGCAGGGCCGCGACCGCCATTTCCAGGCCATCCTGCCCCTCCAGGGCAAGATCCTCAACGTAGAAAAGGCCCGTGAAGACAAGATGGTCTCCCACGAGGAGATCCGCGCCATCATCACCGCGCTGGGCACGGGATTCGGGGAGAAGTTCAACTTCGAGGAGCGCCGGTACGATCGCGTGATCATCATGTGCGACGCGGACGTGGACGGCAACCACATCCGGACGCTCCTGCTGACCTTCTTCTACCGGTACATGCGGCCGCTCATCGAGCACGGGAAGGTGTACATCGCGCAGCCTCCGCTCTACCTGGTGAAGGCGGGCAAGGAGCGGACGTATGCGTACTCCGACGAGGAGCGCCAGGTCATCACCAAGGAGCTCGAGCGCAAGGGCCTCAAGTTCGACGTGCAACGGTACAAGGGCCTTGGCGAGATGAACCCCGAGCAGCTCTGGGAGACGACGATGGATCCGGCCACGCGGACCCTCCTGCGCGTCGAGGTCGAGGACGCTGCGGCGGCCGATGACATCTTCATTAAGCTGATGGGCGAAGAGGTCGAGCCCCGCCGCGAGTTCATCGTGAAGTACGCCCGCGAAGTCCGCAACCTGGATATATAGCCCGCGGAGGGGGGACGCCGCGCGTGCGTCCCCCTGCGGTGCCTGTGGGGTGGGGTAGGGCGAAGGTCACCGCACCGAGGAGAGAACGATGGCCCTTTCAGATGAATCCCGCATAGTCCCGCAGCCGATCGAGAAGGAGATGCGGACGTCGTATCTCGACTACGCGATGTCCGTCATCGTCAGCCGCGCGCTGCCCAACATCAGCGACGGATTGAAGCCGGTGCAGCGGCGGATCCTCTACGCCATGCTCGAGGCCGGGCTGCGGCCCGACCGCCCGTACCGGAAGTCCGCGGCGGTCGTCGGCGACGTGCTCAAGAAGTATCATCCGCACGGCGACGCCCCTGTGTACGAGGCGCTCGTGCGCATGGCGCAGAATTGGTCGTTCCGCTATCCGCTCATCGACGGGCAGGGCAACTTCGGCAGCATCGACGGGGATCCACCGGCGGCCATGCGGTACAGCGAAGCCCGACTTTCTCCGATGGCTATGGAGCTCCTCGCCGACATCGAGAAAGACACCGTCGATCTCGTCCCCAACTACGACGAGTATGAGCGGGAGCCGGTCGTGCTGCCGAGTAAGGTCCCGCACCTGCTCATGAACGGGGCTTCCGGGATTGCGGTGGGGATGGCCAGCAATATCCCGCCGCACAACCTCGGCGAACTCGTGGACGCGCTCATCGCGCTGATCGACGACGGGGAGACCGACGCCGAAGCGCTGATGAAGATCGTGAAGGGACCCGACTTTCCCACCGGCGGGATCATCCTCGGGCGCGACGGCATCAAAGCCGCGTACACCACGGGGCGCGGCAGTATCACCGTGCGGGCCAAGGCGGAAATCGAAGAACTGCGCGGCGGCCGGACGGCGGTCATCGTCACGGAGATCCCCTTCCAGGTCAACAAATCCGCCCTCATCGCCCGCACCGCCGAGCTGGTGCGCAACAAGAAGCTCAACGGCGTTGCCGACCTGCGCGACGAGTCGGACCGCCGGGGTATGCGCGTGGTCATCGAGCTCCGGCGAGACGCGAATCCCCAGATCGTCCGCAACCAGCTATTCAAGCACACCCAGCTCCAGACGACGTTCGGAGCGAATATGCTCTCCCTCGTCGACGGGGTGCCCCGCACTTTGGGGCTGCGCGACATGCTCGTGCACTATCTCAATCACCGGCGGACCGTCGTCATCCGCCGGACGAAGTTCGAGCTGACCCGGGCTGAGGAGCGCGCGCACATCCTCGAGGGGTACAAGATCGCTCTGAAGTTCCTCGACGAGGTCATCGCCCTCATCCGCCGCTCCAAGGACGCCGCGGCGGCGCGCGCCGGACTCATGAAGCAGTTCAAGCTCAGCGAGCGGCAGGCCGAGGCGATCCTCGAGCTGCAGCTGCGCCGGCTCTCGCAGTTGGAGCGCGAGAAGATTGAGGACGAATACAAGGAGCTCGTCAAGGACATCGCCCGGTACAAGGAGATGCTGCATGACGCGACGTCCGCCCGCCCGCGGCTTATCATGGCGGCGATCCGCGGCGAACTGCTGGAGATGAAGGAGAGGTACGGCGACGCGCGGCGGACGAAGATCACCAGCAAGGAGGCGGAGGAGTTCGAGGCCGAGGACCTCATCCCCGACGCCGACGTCGTGATCAGCCTGTCCCACGCGAACTATATCAAGCGCCAGCCGTTGGAGACGTACCGCCTGCAGCGGCGGGGCACCCGCGGCATGCAGGGCATGACCACACGCGAGGAGGACTACGTCGAGCAGGTCCTCGCCACGACGAATCATGCCTTCCTCCTGCTGTTCAGCGATCGCGGGAAAGTCTACCGGATGAAGGCGCACGAGGTGCCGGAAACCGGGCGCACCGCGCGGGGCACGGCCCTGGTGAACCTCCTCGCCCTGGCGCAGGGCGAGCGGATCAACGCCATCGTCGCCCTCCGCTCGTTCGAAGACGAAGGCAGTATCTTCATGGCCACGAAGCGGGGCGTCGGCAAGCGGACGGGCCTCATGGAGTTCATCAACGCGAAGCGTGCCGGGATCTTCGCCATCACGCTCGATCGGGACGACAGCCTGATCGGTGTGCGGCTCATCGCCCGGGATACGGAGATGGTGCTCGCCACAAAGCAGGGGAAAGCGCTGCGCTTCCGCGCCGGACAGGTCCGCGAGATGGGCCGCGGGGCCCGCGGCGTCACAGGGATCCGGTTGCGCAGCGGCGACGAAGTTGTCGGTGTGGCGGACGCGAAGGAAGGGCCGGCCCTGCTCACGGTCACGGAGCTGGGCTTCGGCAAGCGCACGCCGATCGGGCAGTACCCGGTGAAGAGCCGCGGTGGGATGGGCGTGATCAACCTGAAGGTGTCGAAGAAGACCGGACAGGTCGTCAGCGTCCGCGCGGTCGAGGACGACGACGAGGTGCTGCTCGGCACCTCCAGCGGCGTGTTCAACCGCATCCCGGTCTCGCAGATCTCGCTCATGGGCCGGGGCGCGCAGGGCGTGCGCGTGATCCGTCTGGAGGACGGCGACCGCATCGCGGCACTGGCGCGCATTCCCGCGAAAGAGTAACGAGAGGAGTCGGCTACCGCCATGATCTGGCGCAGAGCGCTCACCGCAGTTGGAGTGATCGGGGCAACGGTCGCTGTGCATGAGGCGGCGCACGCCCTGGCCGCCGCGGGCGCCGGCGGCCGGGTCCGGGAGGTCGGGATCGGTTTCGGCCCCGTGCTCTTCCGCACGCAGATTCGGAGTCTTCCCCTCTCCATCCGGGCGTTTCCGTTAGGCGGATACGCCCACATCGACGTCGACGAGGTGCCCCCGCGCCGGCGCGTTCCACTGTTGCTCGCCGGTCCGCTGACGAACATCGCCCTCGGCATCCCGCTCTTGGTGGCGATGCGCCGGCATCCGGTGGTGACGCTGGGGGACTTCGACCGCCGGGTGGGGTTGACCGGCGCGATCGGGACCTTCACGGCTCTCTTCCGCGCCGCCGAGTCCGGACCCGGTGCCGTTGGGCGACTCGCCGGCGCGATCAACGTGGGGCTGGGCGTGATGAACCTCATGCCCATCTACCCCCTCGACGGCGGGCACGTCGTGAACAGTCTTCTCGAGGCCCGCGGCACGTCGCCCGCCCTCCGCGCCTGGTTTACGCGGCTCACCGCGGCGGTGTTCGCGCTGATCGTTCAGCGGGCGATGCGCGCTGATTTGCAGCGCCTGCTGGGGCGGCCCGCGCATGGCCGTTGACGTCCGGCCCGCCAGGGCCGAGACGGACCAGTTGCCTCGGATCGTCGGCGGCCGCGAGGCCGCGCCGCGGGACTGGCTGGCCTGGGCAGAAGAGCCCGGCCACGACCTCGCCGCGTTGGACGGCGGGCGCGCCGTGGGTGGGATCCACGTCAGCATCGTCGGGCGCACTGAGGCGTGGCTCGAAGCGCTCCGCGTCCACCCCGATGCGCAGGGCCAGGGGATCGCCGGTCGTCTCGTGAAGGAAGGCGAGCAACTCGCCCGGCATTACGGCGCCGCGGTGATCCGCACCGCGATTCCCGCACATGACTACGCGGCCCTCGGTGTGGCGGAACGCACTGGGTTCCGTCCCGTGACGCGGGCCATCGTACTTGAGACCGATGTCCCGCCCGGTCCGGTAGAGGTGCCCTACGACGCGCCGGTCGAGACGCCGCGCCCCGAGACCGCGCCGGCGCTTACCCAGATGCTCGAGCGGACGCCATCGCTCACCGCCTGGGAACGCTTGGTGCCGCTGGGATGGCGCTTCCGAAAGCTCACCCCCGAACTGCTCCGCGGGTTGGTGAAAGATCACCGCGTCGCCGTGGCCCTGAGACCGGACCGAACCGAGGCGCCGCAGGCCATCACATTGTTTGCCGGGCACGACGAGGCGGTCGTCGCCGCGGTGCTCGATGGCGCCGCCCCGGGGATGCAGGCCCTGCTCGGTGAGCTTGCGGAGTACGGGCGGGACCGAGGGGTCTCCCGGGTGGTGGTGTTCACCCACGACGCCGCGGCGCTGCGGGCCACGGGAGCGGCGGAATGGCGTCCCCATCCGTGGTGCCCGGACGGGATGATCATCGTCGAGAAGAACCTCGCGTCATGACACAGCTCCTCTATCTCCACGACAGCTACCTGCGCGAGTTCGACGCCGTCGTTACCGGCGTGGATGGGCAGCGCGTCGCGCTCGACCGCAGCGCGTTCTTCCCGGGAGGCGGCGGGCAGCCGGCCGACACAGGACTCCTCCGTTGGAACGGGACGACCGGACGGGTCGCAGAGCTGCGCAAGGAAGGCGATACGGTCTGGCACGTGGTCGAGGGCGCGGCGCCCGCGCCCGGCGCCGCGGTCCACGGCGTGCTCGACTGGGAGCGGCGGTTCGACATCATGCGCCACCACTCCGCGCTCCACGTCCTCGTCGGCGTCGTCTACAAAACGTTCAACGCGCTGGTCACCGGCGGCGCGATCTATCCCGATCGGGCGCGGATGGACTTCTCGCTTGAGGATCTGAACAAGGATCGCATCACCGCGATCGAGGCCGAGGCGAACCGCGTCATCGGCGAGCAGCGGCGGATCCTCGTGCGGTTCCTCTCCCGGGACGAGTTCGAGCGCTCGGACCTCGTGCGCCTGGCGAAGAACCTCATCCCGCAGGAGATCCGCGAGGTCCGCGTCATCGAGATCGAGGGCTTCGACGCGCAGGCCGACGGGGGGACGCACGTGGCGAACACGTCTGAGATCGGGACGCTGCGGGTGGTGAAGACGGAGAACAAGGGAAAGATCAATCGGCGGTTGGAGATAAGCCTCAGCCCCGCGAATCGGACGAGCATCTGAACGAGAAGCCACAGAGCGGGAAGGGAGCGGCCATGGCGGAACTCGTGTGCAGCTCATGCGGACGGGCCGGCACCCGCCGCGAACAGTGGTATGAAGGAAGCGCGCGCGAGGTCGAGATCGATCCCGACGAAGCCGCGATCGAGCACGGCGTCTTCATCTGCGCCGACTGCTACCGGACGATCGATCCTGAAGATCGCGCGCGGTGGAAACCGCTGACGCGCCTGACCGGAGTCGTGCAAGAGCGCACCGGCGGCTGATCCTCCGCCATCACCCCAGCCAACTGCCGACCGGAATCCTCCGCGCAAGCTTCATCAACTTTCCCGCCCCCTCGTCAATCCAAGGAGGAGGGACCTCCAGGGGCCAACAGAGCACACCTCCGCGGCGATCCTGTCGGCAGGACATCGAGGGCGGCGAGGCCAAACGCTATCGGCACAGTCCCGGAAGGGTCGCGATGGAATGGCAGCCTGCGTTTGACATCCACGTACGCCTTCGCCGGATCACACGGGCGTTGGGCCTCTCCTACGTCGATCCGGGGCGGATCCGCTGCGTCCGCGTGAGGGGTTCCCGGGCGAATGCGCTGGCGCGCATCTGGGGGCTGCCTCCCGTCTTTCAGGATGCGCTCGATCTCGAGCCGCACTACGTCATCGAGTTCATGGTCCCCGCCTTCGAGCGGCTCAGCCGGCAGCAGCAGGACCGCGTGATCATCCACGAGCTCCTGCACATCCCCCGCACGTTCAGCGGGGGGATCCGCCCTGAGCGCTCTCCCTCGCTGGCGATTAACACCCGGACCGTTGAATCTTACTACCGGCAGTACCTCGCGGCGATGAAGCGCCGCCGCCGTCGGGGCGCATAGTCATCACCCGCGTCTACCTCCTCCGCCACGCGCAGACGATCTGGAACGCCGAGCGTCGCTATCAGGGGACGCTCAACCCTCCGTTGAGCGAGCAGGGCCGCGCGGAAGCCGGGGCGTTGCGCGAGGCTCTACGGTCCATCCCGCTGCGCGCCGTGTACTCCAGCCCGCTGGCCAGGGCGATGGAGACGGCGGCCCTGGTCGCCGAGGCCCACGGCCTCCCTGTCGTCACGCACGACGGCCTGCGCGAGATCGGCGTCGGCGAATGGGAAGGATTGCTGATGGACGAGATCGAGGTGCGTTATGCGGACGTCCTCCAGAACTGGTGGGACCGGCCGCACCTCACGCGTATCCCCGGCGGCGAGACCCTCGACGAGATGCGAGATCGCGGAATGCGCGCGATGGAAGAGATCCGCCTCCGCGTCCCTGACGGAGCGGTCGCCGTCGTCGCCCACGGCGGCGTGAACAAGACGATCATCTTCACGGCGCTCGGGGCGCCGTTGGCGAGCTACTGGCGGATCAGGCAGGCGAATGCCTGCATCAACGTCCTCGACTACGATGGCGAACGAGCCCGCTTGTTGATCCTGAACGCGACCACACATCTTGGGGCGCTGCCTCCACAGGAGGCCCTTCCGCGCGACGCCGCAGAGGCCCGTGTCACCCGTCCCGTGAAGCCGCCCTCTCCGGAAACCTGGTGAAGACCGCCGCGCCCAGGAGGACTGAAAGCGCGGCAACGAGCGGGACGACCCGCAGTCCCAACGCGTCGCCTGGCGCGTAGCCCCAGCGGGCCAGCAGCAATCCCAAGACGACGGCCGCGAGGCTCGTCGTACCGTTGAAGATCAGCCCCTGCAGGGCGAAGAACATTCCCTCACTCCGGTGGCCGGTGGTCCGGGCGTGGTCCTCGGCGATGTCGGCGAGGATCGCATTGGGCAGGACGAACAAGCCGGCGATCGGCGGCCCGGCTAGCGCGATCAGCAGGTAGCCCTGCCATGGAGTTGCGATGCCCAGCGGTAGCGCCCCGATCAAGCCGATGAAAGGGACGATCACGGCGGCGAGGGCCATCACCCCGAGGAGGGCGCGTCGCTTTCCCAGGCGGTGAGCCGCCCGCGAGACGAGAGGAAACGAGATGAGGGTGACGGCGATCGAGCCCGCCAGGACGACCCCGACCGATCCTCGGGGCAGTCCCATCAGGACCGTGACGATCAGCGCAAGCGAGAGGTTCACCATGCTGAGGCCGAACCAGAGCAGCGTCAGGCCGACGAGGAAGACCTGAAATGGCCGGCTGCGTAGGACAGCGCGAGCGGCGGGAACGAAGGCGACCGGCGGTTCCGAGACCGCGCGCTCACGGATGCTTAGGGCAGGCGTCCACAGGGCGGCGAGACCCAGCGGGGCAAGGATGAGGCCCATCACCGGAAAGCCGAACCGGCTGATCAGCGCCGAGGAGCCGATGAACGCCGCGCCGGTGCCAGCGAGGCTGAAGCCGGCCTGCCAGGCGGCCATCTCGACCCTGCCCGATCCTCCAGGTGTGATCTCGGGAAGGAGTGCCGTGTACGGGTTCATGACGACCGTGAAGAGGAAGTAGAATGCGCCGAGCGCGGTTCCGAGATAGATGAAGTTTCCGATCCGCCCCAGTCCGCCGGGCGGCATCCAGAGGAGCACAAACGAGATCGCCAGCAGCGGCGCGCCGGCGAAGATGAAGGGGCGCCGCCGTCCGCCTGGAAGGCGCAGCCGGTCGCTGAGGTACGCGATCGGCGGGTCGGCGAGCGCATCGACGACACGGCCGGCCCCCAATGCCAACCCGAGCAGGGAGGCGCCGACCCGCACCGGCAACCCCTGGCCCGGCGGCGGCGCGTAATAGTAGAAGATCCACAGCAGAACCGTCTGCTGCAGCAAACTCGCGCCGAAGCTGCCGATGCCGTAGAGGATGCGCGCGCGCATGGTCCGATCCGGGCGCGTCGGCATCGTATGCTATGATTCCGGATATGGTCGCGCCGACCGCACCTGCGCGGATCGTGGGCATCATTGGAGACCCGATCGCCCACTCCCTTTCCCCGCGCATGCACGGAGCGGCGTTTGCGGCGTCGGGCGTCGACTGGCGTTACATCCCCTTCCGAGTGACGGCTGCCGATCTAGAGGATGCGGTGCGGGGGATCCGGGCGCTTGGCTTCGCCGGATTCAATGTGACCGTCCCGCACAAGCAGACAATCATGCCCTTCCTCGATGGGTTCGAGGACCAGGCCCGCGACATCGGTGCGGTGAACGCTGTGCGGCTCGAGGGCCGGAACCTTGTCGGCTACAATACCGACGCCCCCGGCCTGTCTGACGCTCTGACCCGTGACGGAGGCGTCAGACTGGCGGGAGCGCGATGTCTCATCCTCGGAGCCGGCGGCGCGGGGCGGAGCGCGGCATACGCCCTGGCCGGCGCTGGAGTGCGGTCGCTCGTCATCTTGAACCGGACGCCGTCCCGCGCAGAAGATGTCGCCGCCCGCGTCGCTGCGGCGCATCCGGCGTGCGCGGTGTCTGCGGGTCCGCTGGAACCCGACTCGGCGAGACGCGCAACGGAGGACTCCGACGTCATCATCCAGGCGACGAGCGCGACGCTCTCGGCCGCCATGGGTGGAGGTGGTGGCCGGGCGGCGTGGCTTCGTGCGCTCGAACCGGCGATGCGGCCCGGTAAGACGATCCTGGATATGGTGTACACGCCGCGGCGGACCGAACTGCTGGTCGCCGCGGGAGATGCGGGCGCGACGGCAGTCGACGGGCTCAGCATGCTCATCTATCAGGGAGCGAGAAGTTTCGAGTTGTGGACCGGCCTGAGCGCGCCCATCGACGTGATGCGCCGCGCGCTTGATGCAGCGGCGCAGCCGGGAGAGCGCGTTTCGTGACGCTCCGCTTCCTCACCGCGGGCGAGTCACACGGGCCCGGTCTCACCGTCATCATCGAAGGCCTCCCGGCTGGACTGCGGCTGTCTCGCGACGACATCAATCCGCAGATGGCGCGGCGGCAGGTGGGATACGGCCGAAGTCCCCGGATGAAGCTCGAGACGGACCAGGTCGAGATCGTCTCCGGACTGATGGGCGGCGAGACGATCGGCGCACCGGTCACCCTGCGCATCGAGAACAGAGACGTGCGCATAGATGAGCCACCCCTCACCCGTCCGCGCCCGGGGCATGCCGACCTTGCGGGGACGATGAAGTACGGATTCGCTGATGTCCGCCGCGCGCTGGAGCGCGCGAGCGCGAGGGAGACGGCCGCCCGTGTGGCGGCCGGGGCGGTGTCCCAAACATTCCTCGCTGAGTTCGGGCTTACGGTGTTCAGCCACGTCGTCGAGATCGGGACAGTGGGCATCCGCACCCGTCCCTCGCGTTGGGAAGAGATCCCGCCGCTGGCCGAGGCCTCCGACCTCCGCTGCGTGGATGAGGCCGCGGAAGTGCAGATGCATGCGGCCATCGAGGCGGCGAAGAAGGCGGGAGATACGCTCGGGGGGGTCTTCGAGGTCGTGGCGCTTGGGGTTCCGCCAGGACTGGGGAGTTACGCGCATTGGGACCGGAAGCTCGACGGCCGTCTGGCGCAGGCCGTGATGTCCATCCACGCGGTGAAGGGGGTCGAGATCGGGTCCGGATTCGAAGTGGCGCGGACCCCCGGCTCGCTCGCTCACGATGAGATCCACTATTCAGCTGAGCGCGGGTACTATCGGCAGACGAACCGCGCCGGCGGCATGGAAGGCGGCGTCACCAACGGGGAGCCGGTCGTCATACGCGGCGCGATGAAGCCGCTGTCCACGCTCATGGAGCCGCTACTCTCCGTCGATCTCGCGACGAAGGAGCCGTCGCGGGGCGCCGTCGTCCGGAGCGACGTGTGTGCCGTCCCTGCGGCCGGCGTCGTGGGGGAGGCGATGGTCGCGGTCGTGCTGGCCGATGCGCTCCTCGAGAAGTTCGGCGGCGACGCGATGAGCGACATCCGCACGGCGTTCACAGCGTATCAAGCCCGGATCCGGGCCATGTGAGCGTGATGGTCAAGCCCCTCCTGCCTGTGGCCGAAAGCCCGTGCGCAACGTCGTCCTGATCGGGTTCATGGGGACCGGCAAGAGCGCCGTCGGCCAGATCCTGGCCCGGCGCCTGGGCTGGGCGTTCGTGGATACCGATAGGCGCGTGGCGGCGCGGGAGCGCGCGACGATCCCGCAGATCTTCGCCCGCCGCGGGGAGTCGTACTTCCGCGAGGCTGAAGCGCGGGTGATCGCCCAGGTCGCGGGCAGGCCTGAGGCCGTCATCGCGACGGGCGGCGGCGCGGTGCTCCGGCCCGAGAATATGCAGCGCTTGCGCAAGCGTGGATGGGTCGTCTCACTCACGGCGCCCGCTGACGCGCTGCTCAAGCGGCTGGGCGATGGCGAGCGGCGGCCGCTGGTGCGCGGTGATGTTCGAGCCAACGTTGTACGGCTGCTCGATCAGCGCCGGCCGTTGTACCGTGATGCCGACTTGATGGTGGACGTCTCGGTGGCGACACCCGAGCGAGTCGCCGACGTCGTGCTGAATTTCCTGGCCAGCCGCGAACGCCGGACAATCCCCGTCCGCCTTCCCGACCGCACGTATCCCGTCCACGTCGGTGACGGCATCCTCCCGCTCCTGCCGGTCGAGCTGCGCGAGATCGACGCCGGGCGCAGGGTCGTCATCCTGTCGCACCGCCGCATCGTCGCCTCCTCCGGCGCTTCGCTGCTCTCCGTGCTGCGGGCGGCAGGCTACGACGCCTCGGTGATCGAGGTCGCCGAAGGAGAACGATCCAAGAGTCTAGCGATCGCGGGGCGGCTCTTCACACGCCTGGCCCGGATGCGGGCGGACCGGCACACAACGCTGCTCACCCTCGGCGGCGGTGTGATCGGCGATCTTGGGGGATTCGTTGCCTCCGCCTACATGCGGGGCCTGCGGCTCATCCACATCCCCACGACCCTGCTCGCCATGGTGGACAGCAGCATCGGGGGGAAGACCGGCGTCAACCACGCCGCCGTCAAGAATCTCGTCGGCGCATTCTATCAGCCGGCCGCGGTGATCTCAGACGTACGCCAGCTGCATAGCCTTCCGGACCGGGAGCTGCGCAGCGGTCTCGCCGAAGTGATCAAGGCCGCGGTGATCGGCGATGCGACGCTGTTCGCATTCCTCGAGGAGCATCTTGCGGCCATCCTGCAGCGCGAGACCGGCCCGCTGGTGGAGGCGATCGTCCAGGCCGCATCATTCAAAGCGCGCGTGGTCGCCGCCGACGTTTTTGAGCGCGCGGAGCGGCAGATCTTGAACTACGGCCACACTATCGGCCACGCGGTGGAAGCGGCGGCCGGGTTCCGCCGTCTCACCCATGGAGAAGCCGTCGCCATCGGCATGGTCCTCGAGGCGCAGCTCGCGCTGCGGCTCGGCCTCCTCGATCCGACCGTGGTCGAACGGCAGAACGCCTTGATCGGGCGAGCGGGGTTGCCGGCGCAGTTGGGAACGGTCAGTCGGACCGCGCTTCTCCGTGCCCTGGTGCTGGACAAGAAGCGCAGGGACGGCGTCCTGCGGTGGCCGCTGCTGGTAGGCATCGGCCAGGTACGGCGCGAACAGGAAGTGCCGGATATCCTGCTGCGGGAGGTCATCGGTGGCGCGGGTCCTCGTCGTCTTCGGCCCCAACCTTAACCTGCTCGGTGAGCGGGAGCCGGAGATCTATGGCCGCGAGACCATGGAAGAGATCTCCGCGCGGCTGCGGGAGGCGGCGCGCGGCGAGGGAGCGTCGGTCGAGGTGTTCCACTCAAACAGTGAAGGAGCGATCATCGATCGCCTGCAGGCGGCCCGCCACGCGGCCGACGCCGTCGTGCTGAACGCCGGGGCTCTGGCACACTACAGCCTGGCGCTGCGCGACGCCATCGCCGCCATCAGGATACCCGTCGTCGAGGTGCACATGACCAATATCGACGCCCGGGAGCCGTTCCGCCGCACCTCGGTACTGGCGCCGGTGTGCGCGGGCGTCGTCCATGGCTTCGGGGCCAACAGCTTTCTGCTCGGGTTACGCGCGGCCATCGACCTGATCAGGCGGTGAGGCGATGCACATCCGGGGCATCCGCGGGGCGACGACGGCAGAAGCGAACACCGAAGGCGCGATCCTCAACGCGACCCAGGAGTTGCTCCACGAGATGGTGGCGGCGAACCGGGTGGAGACCGACGAGATCGCCGCGATCATCTTTACGTGCAGTCCCGATCTGACCGCCGCCTACCCGGCGGAGGCGGCGCGGCAGATGCACTGGACGGCCGTCCCGTTGATGTCGGCTACGGAAGTCGCCGTCCCGGGCAGCGTCGCGCGGTGCATCCGCGTGCTCATGCTGTGGAATACACCCGGAACGCAGGCGGAGATCGTGCACACGTATCTCCGGGGGGCCACCGCACTGCGTCCCGACCTCAAACCTCACCGATCGTAGCGCTCCGATGGACGTGACCATCCACCACGCGGCTCCGATCCGCGGCCGGGTACGCGTCCCCGGCGACAAGTCGATCTCGCACCGGGCGGCGATCGTGGGCGCGCTGGGCTCCGGTGTGACCAGGGTGCGCGGATTTCTCCGGGCCGATGACTGCCTCCGGACGGTGCAGTGCCTGCGTCATCTCGGCGTGGCCATCGAGGAAACCGGCGAAGAGCTCGTCATCCGAGGTTCCGCAGGCCGGCTCCAGGCGCCGCCCCGTGTGCTCGACGCCGGCAACTCGGGGACGACGATGCGGCTGCTCAGCGGCGTGGCGGCGGCCCAGCCGTTTGCGACCGAGATCGACGGCGATGCGTCGCTGCGGCGCCGCCCCATGGACCGTGTGGCCGAACCTCTCCGCCGGATGGGTGCGACCGTGACGGCCCGCGACGGTGTGTACCCTCCGCTGAGTATCCGCGGCGGTCGATTGCGCGCGATCACGTACGAGCTGCCGGTCGCAAGCGCGCAGGTGAAATCCGCCATCCTCCTCGCCGCGCTGCTCGCCGAGGGCAACACTGAGATCGTGGAGCCTGTTATGACCCGCGATCATACGGAACGGATGCTGGCGCACTGTGGGGTACGCGTCACCCGCGAGAACGGCCGGATCCGGCTGTCCGGCGGGATCCCGCAGGGGCGACGCATCGAGGTGCCCGGAGACATCTCGTCGGCGGCATTTCTGCTCGCGGGGGCGGCGGCGATCGAGGGGTCGGAGCTCACGGTCGAGGACGTCGGCCTCAACCCCACGCGCACGGGCGTGCTCGAGGTGCTCGGGGCCATGGGCGCGGGGGTCACGGCCGAAGTCGTCCACGAGCGCTCGGGGGAGCCCGTGGGGACGGTGGCCGTCCGTGGCCACCGCCTACGGGGCGTGACGATCGCGGGCGCGCAGATCCCCCGCGTGATCGACGAGCTCCCGGTCCTGTGTATGCTGGCCGCCGCCGCGGAGGGGCGCACGGTGATCCGTGACGCCGCGGAGCTTCGCGTGAAGGAATCAGACCGGATCGCAGTACTCGCCCGCGGGCTGCGGACGCTGGGGGCGACGGTCACGGAGCGTCCTGATGGGATCGAGATCGAGGGCGGCCGGGTCCGTGGAGGAGTCGTGGATGCCGGGGGAGATCACCGGCTGGCGATGGCCTTCGCGGTGGCCGGCCTGCTCGCCGGCGAGCCGGTCACCGTGCGCGGGGCAGAGACGGTGCAGATCTCATTCCCAGGATTCTTCGAGACCCTGCGCGCATTTACAGAGCCATAACGATGCCGGACGACGTCGCCAGGATTGCCGGGGCACTCCGGAGCAGCATCGGCCGGGTCATCGTGGGCAAAGAGCAGGTCGTGGAGCTGGCTCTTGCCGCGCTGTTTGCTGAGGGGCACATCCTCATCGAGGACGTGCCCGGGATCGGCAAGACCATGCTGGCCAAATCGCTCGCCCGGGCGCTGGGGTGCACGTTCCGGCGACTGCAGTGTACGCCCGATCTGCTCCCCAGCGACATCACCGGGCTGCACTTCTTCAATCAGAAGATGCAGGAGTTCGAGTTCAGGCCTGGGCCGGTCTTCACGAACGTGCTCCTGGCCGATGAGATCAACCGCGCGACCCCACGCACGCAGGCGGCCCTCCTCGAATGTATGGAGGAGCGGCAGGTCACGCTCGAGACCGGCACCGAAGCGCTCGGCCGGCCGTTCATGGTCATCGCCACGCAGAATCCCGTCGAGCTACAGGGGACGTTTCCCCTCCCCGAAGCGCAGCTCGACCGGTTCCTCATGCAGCTTCCGCTCGGCTATCCCGCGGCGGCCGAGGAAGCGGAGATCCTGCGGAGGTTCCGCGGGCAGAATCCCCTGGAGACGCTCGCGCCCGCGACGAGCGCCGCGGAGATCGTCGCGCTGCAGCAACGCATCCGCACCGTGCACGTCAGCGCGGCGGTGGAGGAGTACATCGTAGCGATCGCCCGCGCCACCCGGCATCACGCGGAGATCGAGCTCGGGGCGAGCCCCCGCGCCAGCCTGGGCATCTACCGGTCCGCGCAGGCGTTCGCCGCGATCCATGAGCGCGCGCACGTCCTCCCCGACGACGTCAAACTCGTCGTCCCCTACGTGCTTCCCCATCGCCTGATCACGACGGCCCAGGCCCGCCTGCGCGAGCGCGGCGCCCGCGAGATCACCCAGGAGATCTTGAAATCCGTCCCCGCTCCCGTCGAAGCCGAATGAGTAACTGCTGACGTCATGTATACGCAGGGATGGCTCCTTGTAGGGTGGTTCCTCGTCGTCGTGGGACTCGCCGCGCGCGAGGGGTTCGCGTTCCTCCTCGGGTTCATCGTCCTCCTGAGCGCGGGGGCAAGCTACCTCTGGGATCGCTACAGCCTGGCGCGGGTGGAGTATCGCCGCTCCTTCACGCCGCGCCGCGCGTTCCACGGCGAGACGGTGACCTTCACGATGGAGATCACCAACCGCAAACCGCTGCCGCTGGCCTGGCTCGAAGTCGTTGATGAGTTGCCTCAGGAGCTCGTCCTCCTCAAAGGGCGGGTCATCCCCAGCGTGCGGCAGCGCCGCCAGCATCTGGTAAACCTCTTCAGCGTCCGTTGGTATGAGCGCGTCCGCCGCCACTTCACGATGCGCTGCGCTGCGCGTGGATACTTCCCGCTCGGCCCGGCCAGGCTGCGCTCGGGAGACATCTTCGGCTTCACCGTGCGCGGCGTCGATGACGAGCGCGTCGATCATCTCCTGGTCTATCCCCGCGTCGTGCCGTTGATTGCGCTAGGCCTGCCGGCGCTCCATCCCATCGGGGACGTGACGGTGCGCCGCCGGCTCTACGACGATCCGACGCGGATCACCGGCACCCGCCCGTATGAGCCGACCGACCCGCTGCGGCGGATCCATTGGAAGGCGACGGCGAAGGCGCAGGAGTTGCGGAGCAAGCAGCTCGAGGCGACGACGGCCCACCGCCTGGCGCTTTTCCTCAATCTCGATACGCTGGGCCGGTATGCGGAGTACCGCGGGTTCGTCCGCGCGCACCTGGAGATGAACATCCTCACCGCCGCCTCCATCGCCAGCTGGGGGATCGAGAGCGGCTACCTCGTCGGCCTGTATGCCAATGGGTATCTCCCTCAGGGCCTGCGATGGATCAGGATCCCACCGTCGTCCGGAGGCGGACATCTCGCGACGATCCTGGAGGCGCTGGCGAAGGTGTTTCCAACCCCAGTGATGCCGATCGGTGACCTCATGCAGGTTGAGTCCCCGACCCTTCCCTGGGGGACGACGGCGATCGTCGTCACAGGCATCGCCGACGACCCGCTCATCGCCGGGATCGCGCGCCTGCGGGAGTCCGGGCACACCGCTGTGGCCGTGCTGGTAGGAGACGAAGCCGATCCCACCGGGCTGCCCGTGCCGGCCTACCGCGTCCCCTCATCCCGTGGGTGGCAGGCTCTCGAAGGGCTCGCCTTCGAGCCCGCGGAGACTCGGCGGTGAATACATCGCCCCGGGGGTTCGTCTTCCTCCGTGCCGCGCTTCCCGCCGGACTGGTGGCCATCGAGTTGTGCTGGCTCTACCCGTGGCTGCTGCTCTTCACGGGGGCATTCTATGGAGCCGATATCCCCCCGCTGCTCTCAGGAGGATCAGCCTTCGCCCTGCTCGCGATGGGATTCCTCACCGTCCGGTTCGTGCTGGCCCGGCCGTGGTCGCTCGCGGCCGCCCGGACGGCGGTCGTCGCCGTGGGCCTCACCTCGGGGCTCACCGCGGTGAAGCTCACGTACTATCCGCAGCACGCGGCGTGGGACCTGCGCTGGCTCCCTATCCTCATCCGCACCGCCCACGACGCCTTGCCCGTGATCGTGCCCGCGGTCATGGCCTCGCTTCTGGCCGCGCTGCTCTGGTGGCGGGGCATCGTGCTCGGCGAACGGGAGTTCACGCACTTCGAGATCGAGCGCGCGTTCCGCCGAGGTGTGGGCTGGACGATCGTGTTCATGATCTTCTTCGCTATCTATGGAGATGCGCGCGGCTTTGCCGCCGCGGCGGGCGCGCCCGCCTATCTCTTGGGATTCTTCTCACTCGGCCTCGTCATGCTCGCCGTGACGCGCCTGCTCGCCATCTGGCAGGAGAGCCAGACCGACGAAGCCCAGGCGCTCGCGGCGAACCGGCACTGGCTCCTGCTGCTCGTCGGCGTGGTGGGCGTGATCCTCACGGGAGCGACGCTCTTCTCCGGCATCGTCCACGTCCAGTTCCGGCCGGCGATCCTACGCATCCTCGCGCCGCTTGCGCCGGTGGTGGAGTTCGTCTTCCTCGTCGCGTTCTCGATCGCGCTGGTGATCGCCCGGGCGATCCTCTACGTCCTGTCCCACTTCCCGCGGCGGTACAATCCGGCAGACCGTCCGCCGGAGTCCGGACGTCCGCTTGAAGAGTTGCTCCGCGAACTGCCGCCCGCGGTGGTCACCACGGCGCGTTGGGGGATGGTCGCGCTCGTCGTTGGGCTGCTCATCCTCCTCATCGCCATCGCCGTGGTGCGCAGCCGCCGGCGCGCCAAGAAGCCCGGCGAGGACGAGCGCGAGTCGGTCTGGTCGACGCCGCTCTTGCTCGCCGGTTTGGGGCAGGCCTGGCGGAACCTCTGGGCCCGGCTGCGCGCCGCGCGATCCGAGTCCGAAGCCGAGTCGGTGGGCGCGATGCGGGCCATCTACCGGGAGCTGTTGCGCATCGGGGCGGGCCTGGGCATCGCCCGCCGGCCGTCGGAGACACCGTATGAGTACCGGCCACGGCTGTCCACGCGCCTGCCTGATGGTTCCCAGGACATCGCATCCCTGACGGAGGCTTACGTGCGGGTGCGCTATACACGGGAGGCTCCATCCAACGCCGAGGTCGCCGCCGCGCACGAAGCGCTGGCTCGCGTCCGCGGGTCTGCTGAGGTGCTTCCCTAACCCGCCGCCGCGCCGATGATCATCAGATTCGGACTTTCGGGCCTTGGGTTCTTCGTCGATGACACGCCGACCATCGCTCGGGACGGGAGGCCCGGATTGCCTGGGTAACCCGGTTGGGTCAATCCCACTTGCCCCGGGGCTAGTTGAGGAAGCATAGAGTCACAAATTAAGGAATATAGAGAACGATAAGAGGATATTCAGCTCTTTGGGCACGCGAATAGCCTGCTACCGAGTTCCGCAGCCGAGAGTTGCTTCCACCTATGCTATAATCCTGTTTACACAAAACTGCATACGGCCGAAGATCGGGAGGAGTACCCGCTCCAAGGACTCTGAGAGAGCCGCCGGCGGTGAGAGGGCGGCAGTTACGGAGCGCGGGAATGGGCCCGGGAGGCGCGGACCGAACATAGAACGTAGGCTCCGCCGGCAGTCTCCGCCGTGACCTTCGGAGACGGGGATTGAGCGTCAACATGCTCCGTCCCCGTGACGAGCGCCGGTCGAGTCAGACCGGAAGGCGGGTGGCACCGCGGGAGCTCTCGTTGAGTCTCTCGCCCCTTCGAAGGGGCGTGAGGCTTTTTCATTTGTACGGGTAGCGGAGGTACGGCAATGATCGTCGTCATGGAACCGAGCGCGACGCGCGAGCAGGTGAACGCGATCGTCGCCAAGATCCAGGATGCGGGGCTGAGCAGCCACCTCTCCGCCGGAGTGGAGCGCACGATCATCGGCGTGGTGGGGGACAGCCACACGAAGGAACTCCTCCGCCAATCGCTCGAGGCGTCGTCCGGCGTCGAGCAGGTCATGCTCATCCTGCAGCCGTTCAAGCTCGTCGGCCGGGACTTCAAGCCGGAGAACTCGATCATCGACGTCGAGGGCGTGCGGTTCGGGGACGGCTCGGTGGTCATCATCGCCGGCCCCTGCTCGGTGGAAAGCCGTGAGCAGATCCTCCGCACGGCGCGCGCGGTGAGGACCGCGGGCGCCGCGATGCTCCGCGGCGGGGCGTTCAAGCCGCGGACCTCGCCGTACACGTTCCAGGGCCTGGAGGAGGAAGGGCTCCGGTTGCTCGCGGAGGCGCGCGCGGAGACGGGATTGCCGGTCGTCGCCGAGGCGATGGACGCGGCCCAGCTCATGCTCGTCGTGAAGTACGCGGACATGGTCCAGATCGGGGCGCGGAACATGCAGAACTACACCCTGCTCCGCGAGGCGGGCCGGATGCGGCTGCCGGTGCTGCTCAAACGTGGACCGGCCTCCACGATTCAAGAGCTATTGCTTGCCGCCGAGTACGTCCTCAGTGAAGGGAACTACAACGTCGTCCTGTGCGAGCGGGGCATCCGCGGATTCGACAACTACACACGGTACATGCTCGATCTCTCGGCCGTCCCCGTGATACGGCAACTGACACATCTGCCCATCATCATCGACCCCAGCCATGCCGCGGGGAAGTGGAAGTACGTGCCCGCCCTGTCGCGGGCGGGCGTGGCGGCGGGCGCGGACGGCCTCATGATCGAGGTACATCCGGAGCCGGACAAAGCCCTCAGCGACGGCCCGCAGCAGCTCACCCTGGAGAACTTTGCCGCGTTGATGGGAGAGCTCAGGCCGCTCGCCGTTGCGCTCGGACGCCGGGTACAGTCACCGGCGATGAAGGGATGACGGCGTGATGGGCGAGGGGACGAGCACTGCCATGTTCGAACGGGTCGGGATCGTGGGTCTCGGGCTCATCGGCACGTCGTTCGGCCTGGCCCTGCGGGAACGGGGCCTGGCCGGCCGGCTGATCGGAGTG
>DATDEG010000216.1:0-2425 GCA_036523465.1 bacterium | reverse complement strand
CTCCGGCGATTCGCCTCGTTGAGCCCGTTTGGCTACTACTTCTTCTTGTCCAAACTCTCCTTGCACTACCTGCGCCCGGAGACGGAAGTTGAGCGACTCATGCCGCCGAAGCCTACCAGACTCGATCGCCTCCGCGAGGCGGTGCACATTCTATTCGGTCGATAACGAGTTCCGCGGGCCTGGGGTGAAGTGTCCCCCGATTGTCCCCCTGACCACGGATTACCATTGACAACTATCCGACACAACGGCCGCCGGGGGCGGCGGCCGAAGTGCTGGCGTGGTAACGTGTAGTGTGTGATGCTGTCCGATGGCTCCGGTTCCGAGGAGATGCTCAGCAGAACTGAAAATCCGCGTGTCGGCAGTTCGATTCTGCCCCTGGCCACTCGCATGAGGGTTCCTTCAGCGGGTCTCTGAGCAAGAGACCCGTTCTTCATTTGTGACGTGCCGAGGCGAGCCGAGCGAGAAGAAGATGAAGGTTTCTGTTCTTGGTGCAGCCAAAGCGCGCCATTAGTTTTTCCGCCCTATGCGCTTGACGTTCCCGAATCGGCTGCTCGTCGCCAACGGACTCCTGTTCCTGATCGGAGCTCCGCTGCTGAGCACCAAACCGGCCGTCGCCCACGCGACCGACCGGTGCCCGGACCCGAGTGCCGCCACCTCGGCGTTCGCCCTCGATTATCAGGGCCTGGAAACGCGCGCCCCCATCAGCTCGGCGTTCGTGCTCCCCGGTCAGACGCTCGACGTGGCGGTCGAACCCTCCACTTCCGCCGAGAGTGTCGCAGTGCAGGCGTCAGCCGGCCTCGTCTCGCAGGCGGGGACGTCGGAGTGGCGGTGGCGCGCGCCAGCAGCGCCGGGGAGCTACACGCTGCAAGTGGTGGGCAGCTGCAAGGCGGATTCAGCGGTCGTACACGCCTTCGTGATGGTCCCGGCCAGCGAAGTGCGCGCCGGCTACCTCAACGGCTTTCGCATCGGCAGCTACCCTCGGCCTCCGCTCCGCCGCCAGGCGACCTACCAGCCGCCTGCCGGCTTCGTCGAGGTCACGCCTCAGAATCAGGACCTCTTCATCACGCCGCATCTGCAGCTGAAGCAGTTCCTGACGAAACAGCCGGGGGGATATCCCAAGTACGTGGTGCTCGATCCCCGCTTGCTGGTGAAGCTCGAGCTGATCCTCCAGCAGGCGCAGGCGGCCGGCTATGTGAAGCAGGGATTCTACGTGATGAGCGGCTACCGGACTCCGGCCTACAACGCGGGGCTCGGGAACGTCGAGTACAGTCGGCACCAGTACGGCGCCGCTGCCGACATCTTCATCGACGAGCATCCGAAGGATGGCGTGATGGACGACCTGAACCACGACGGCCGAATCGACATCCGCGATGCGGCCGTCCTGGGTCAGCTCATCGATCGCCACCAGGACGATCTGGCGTTCCGCCCGCTGATCGGCGGGCTCGGCCTATATCCGAGCACATCCGCGCACGGACCCTTCGTACACGTCGACGTGCGGGGCTACGCGGCCCGTTGGTGAGCGCGGCGGGCGGCTCTCAGTTGTTCGCTTTCCGCGCCGCCTCCGCCTTGTACGCATCGCTCGCGTAAATCGCGACTTCCACCCGGCGGTTCTGCGCCCGGCCGGCCTCGGTGTCGTTGGAGGCGACCGGGTCCGTCTCTCCCATGCCGCGCGTCGCCAAGCGGGTCCGGCTCACCCCCGCCGAGACGAGGTAGTTCGCTGCTGCGGCCGCGCGCCGCTCGGAGAGACCCTGGTTGTACGTCGCCGTACCGACCTGGTCGGTGTGGCCGATGATGAGAATGTCCGACCCGGGATACTTGTCGAGGCTCTCCGCCAGCGCCTGCAGGTTCTTCCTCGCTTCCGGCCGGACCACGTCGGAGTCGAAGTCGTACAGCAACCCTGAGGCGAAGGTCACCGCGATGCCCTCCCCGACGCGCTCCACGGTGGCGCCCGGGATGTTCTGCTTCAGCTCCTGGGCCTGCTTGTCCATCTGCGATCCGATGATCGCGCCCGCCGCGCCGCCGACCGCCGCCCCGATGATGGCGCCGCGCGCCGTCGAACCGGTGGCTCTCCCGATCACGCCGCCCACGACGGCGCCGCCCGCCGCGCCGATGACCGCACCGGTCTGTGTGTGGGTCGCGCAGCTGTTGATTCCGATGGCCATCACGGCGGCGAACGGCAGCGTGCGCAACGTCAAGCGATTGTTGGTCTGCATGATCACCTCCAGATAACGGGACCTCATCCTCTCCACACCACCCCGCTTCACCGCGAATCCCCTCGTACGGATGTCACGACCCAGGTCCTGCGACCGGGGCCATACCGCTCACCGGCCGCTGCTCGTGGCCCCGCCCGCGGCGGCTTTCAGATGTCGCGCCAGGAAGTCGTTGGTCGCCTGCTGGATCAGGAAGAAGCTCTCCGCATTGTAGG
>DATDEG010000215.1:0-3117 GCA_036523465.1 bacterium | reverse complement strand
GGCGACATCGCCCAGCCGTCCGACGCGACCCGCATCGCTTCGCGCGTGGCCAAGGAGCTCGTCGCCCCGTTCACGCTCGATGGACAGGAAGTCTACGTCAGCTCAAGCGTCGGCATCGCCCTCAATCGCTCCGAACACGACCGTCCGGAGAGTCTCCTGCGCGACGCCGACACGGCGATGTACAAAGCGAAGGTCAACGGCAAGTCCCGGTATGAGCTGTTCAGCCAGGACATGCAGAACCAGACCACCGAACGCCTGCGGCTGGAGACCGATCTCCGGCGGGCCGTCGAACGCGGCGACCTGCAGGTTCACTACCAGCCCGTCGTCGATCTCCCCTCGCGCCGGATCGTCGAGGTCGAAGCGCTGCTGCGCTGGGAGCATCCGCAGCGCGGGTTCGTCTCCCCTACGGACTTCATCCCGGTGGCGGAGGAGTCCGGGCTCATCGCCCCGATCGGACGGTGGGTGCTGGTCCAGGCCTGCCGACAGGCACGAGCCTGGCGCGACGAGCTTGGGTCTGCGGCTCCGAGCAAAGTCAGCGTGAATCTCTCCGCCCGCCAGTTCTCGCGGGGGCTGGTGAAGGAGATTCAGAGTGTGCTGAACGAGACCGGATTGGACGCGGAGGGGCTCAAGCTCGAGATGACCGAAGGGATCCTGATGCGCAGCGAGGCCTCCACGTATACCATCCTGCTGGAGCTGAAAGAACTGCGCATCGATCTCGCCCTGGATGACTTCGGGGTCGGATATTCATCGCTCGCCTACCTGAAGCGCTTTCCCTTCTCGAGCCTGAAGATCGACCGCTCGTTCGTCCAGCGCGTGGGGCGCGATCCGGAAGATGCCGCGATCGTGCGGGCCATCGTCACCATCGCGAAGACGCTGCGCATGGACGTCGTCGGCGAAGGCGTCGAGACCGTGGACCAGTATGAGCACCTCGTCTCGCTCGGCTGCAACCGGGGCCAGGGCTATTTCTTCGCCCGCCCCATGCCGGCCCACGCGGTGGGCGACCTCATCCGGACGGGGGCGCATCAGCGTTAGCGTGTCCCAGGGCCTCGGCGGCTCCGCCGGGAACCATCGCCTCATGACCCGGTGCCATGGCCGGCGGGCCGCTCCTCCCACCCTCGTGCGCCTGACGGCCGCCCTCGCCGGCGCCGTGCTCTCCGCGGGATTCGCCGCGGCCGTGCTCGTCCTCCCTGCCCTCGCCCGCGTCGGCGCGCCGGCGTCGGGCTTCGCCGCCGGTCCCCTCATGCAGCAACTGCAGCTCACGTTCGGCGGACAGCAGGCCGTGGCCGGACCCGGTGCGCGCGTCCTGCACCGCTATGTCTCCGACGACGGATTGATCACCGTGGACCTCGTGGTCCGCGCGGGCACCATCGAGCAGCAGGTCATGTACCTCCCCGCGGACATCCGGCGGGCCTATCAAGTCAGCTTCTTCCTGCAAGATGCCCTGGGGTCCATCGTCGGGTCGCAGCGGGGGCTCTTGTCGTTCCGCGCCTCGGTCACCAATCATGATGTCACGGGGTACGCCTGGGGGAATCTCAGCGTGCGTTTCACCCCGATGCCGAATTCGCTCCTTCAGATCGTCGTCTGGCGGTAGCATCCGGCCAGGCGGCAAGCCAGTTGAACTGGCCCCGGGGCCCGTTCATATGGCCCAGGAAGGCCACAGACAACGGGCGGGCGGCCGGATCCACTGGGTTGCCGGATCTTCGAATTACGGAGAATCCCTGCGCAGTGCCTTCGAGTATCATGAGCCGGTGAGCGACAGAGATATTCGCGTCGACGAAAACAGCGGGTATGTAAGTTGAACAGGCGGGAGCTCTGACTGAAGGGACCCCGGGGCGGTCGGTGCCGCCCCGGAGCCGACTGACAAACGCCGCAAACGGAGAACACTTGCCCGCTTATTTGATCCCCGTAATCAGCGTGTACAGGGGCAGATAGAAGGACAGGACGATGAAGCCGACCACGAAACCAAGGAACAGAATGAGAACCGGCTCCAGGATCGATGTCAGCTGGGCCAGGGTGGTCTCAACTTCGGCGTCGTAGAAATCTGCTACCTTCGTGAGCATCCCGTCCAGCTGGCCGGTCTCCTCACCCACCGCGGTCATCTGGACGACCATCGGTGGAAAGATGCCGCTCGCCTGCAGCGGGAGGGCGATGCTCTCGCCTTCCCGGATGCTCGTCCGTACCTCCTCAACCGCTTTCGTGACGATCTTGTTGTCCACGGCGCCGGCCACGACCTCGAGGGCCTGCATGATCGGGACGCCGCTGCTGATGAGCGTCGCGAGCGTGCGGGAGAACCGGGAGATCGTCACCTTGTGCACCAGCGGCCCCAGGATCGGCACGCGGAGCTTGAACCGGTCGAAGCGCATGCGCCCGGCCGGGGTCGCAATGTACCGGCGCAGCAGGTAGATTGCCCCGATGATCACGCCGAAGATGACGTACCAATATTTCGTCGTGGCCCGCGTGAACCAGATGAGGATCCGCGTCGGCGCGGGGAGCACGACATCGAGTTCTTCGAAGAACCCGATGAACTGCGGCAAGATGAAGAAGACTAGGAAGAAGATGATGCCGACCGCAAAGATGAAGATCGCGATCGGGTATGTGACCGCGGAGCGGACCTTCTGGCGTAGGGCCAGGTCCTTCTCGAGGAAGGTCGCCACGCGCTGGAGGATCTCGTCCAGCACACCGCCGATCTCGCCGGCGCGGATCATACTGATGATCAGTGTGCTGAACGTCTTTGGATGGCGCGTCGTAGCTTCAGAGAGTGACTTCCCCTCCTGGACATCCGTCCGTAGGTCCGCCACGATTTGACGGAGCCTAGGGTTTTCCGTCTGCACCTCGAGGACAGAAAGCGTACGCAACATCGAGAGTCCGGAACTCACCATTGTGGAGAACTGCCGGAAAAGAATCGTCAGATCCCTGAGCGAGATCCCGCGGAGGCGCTGGATCCAGCCGCGGAGACCCACCCGTTGCGTCTCCTCCTCCAGGCTGGTGACGTAGAACCCCATCTCCTGGAGCTTGGCGACGACGGCGACCTCGCTCGGAGCATCGATCGCTCCCGCGACCACCCGCCCCGTGCCGTCTCGTGCGCTGTACTTGAACGTTGCCACGATCGTGGTCTCC
>DATDEG010000214.1:0-1789 GCA_036523465.1 bacterium | reverse complement strand
ATGGCGGGGTCGGCGAGGGCCGAGGTCGAGATCAGCTTGGGACTGTATCCGATCTTTGCGAGCTCTTTGACCAAGAGCGCGCCGGCCGTAGGGTTCGCGTACAGGACGACGGCATCGGCTTTGGACTCTCGGAGCTTCAGGGCGTGCGCGCTGAAGTCGCGGTCCGTGACTTCGTAGGGGACCGCGCTGACCAGCCGCGTCTTCGAAGTCGCTGTGCCGCGTTTCACGCCGAGGAGGCCCTTTTGTCCGAAGAGGTCGTTCTGGTAGAAGACGGCAAACGTCTTGGCGCCCATGTTCTTCGCCGCGTATTCGGTGAGGATCCGGCCCTCGTCGACATAGCTCACGTAGCTGACGAACAGGGTGCGCTTACCCTTGAACCCGGCCCACATGCTGGCGTCGGCCAGCGGATTGATCCAGATGACCTGGTTGTCCACGACGTAGTCGCGCACGGCGAATGCGTTGGCCGATCCCAGCAGTCCGACGATAGCGAACACCCCCGCCCGCTCGACGAGTTCACGAACGTTGGCCACGGCCCGCGGCGGGAGGTAAGAGTCATCCATGGCCACGAGGCGCAGCTTCCGGCCGTGGATCCCACCTTGGTCATTGAGGATCTTGATATACGCATCCATGCCTCCTGTCACCGGGAGGCCCCAGAAGGACGCCGGGCCGCTCAGCGGTTGAGAGGTCCCGATCACGACCTCGGTGGGTGTCACACCTCGTTCCTGGGTCTGGGCGACCGTTGCCGTTGCGATGAGCACGATCAGCGTCACGAGCCCCGCGACGCGGATTGACGTTCTCATGCTTCACCCCTCCGATCCAGAATGTATCGACTTGTACCGCGCCCTGCGGGTAATTACCTCCCGAACTCAGACGCGCCGCTTGTACTCCCTCCCGAGCAGACCTTCAGGGCGGATGATGAGCACGGCGATGATGATAACGAAGGCCAGTGTCGTCTTGAACTTCACGGACACATAGCCGGCGAACACCGCCTCGGCGACGCCCAGGAGCATCCCCCCCAGGGCGGCGCCGGGCATGCTGTCGATCCCGCCCAGGACGGCGGCGGCGAACCCCTTGAGGAACGGGTCGAGCATCATGTACGGATCGAGGAGCGTCACCGGGGCGAGGAGGATCCCGGCCGCGGCGCCGAGGCCCGAGGCCAAGCCCCAGGTCAGGACCAGGATCTGCCGGACGGGGATCCCCAGTACCTGAGAGGCCACGGCGTTCTGGGAGACGGCGCGCATGGCCAGGCCGACCCGGCTGTGCTGGACCAGAACGTACAGTCCGGCCATGAGCAGCAGCCCCACGCCGAAGCTGCCGACACTGATCTGACTCATCACGACCTCGCCGATCCGGTACACCTTTACGTCGGAGAGCGGGAAGGGCAGCGTCTTGGGATCCATGCCCCACAGCCGTGCTGCGGTCCCCTGGAGCACGAGGGCCAGGCCGAGTGTGATCACGATCTTGCCGAGCAGCGTGGACTCCTTCGCGGGTCGGATGATCAGAAAGAAGAACGCCGCACCGACCGCGGCGGCAGCGGCGATCCCGCCCAGCGCGGCGGCGCCGAACGGCCAGCGGGCCGCGGTGAGCAGCGTGAAGACGACGAGCGTACCGAACGTGGCCAGGTCGCCGTGGGCGAAGTTCAGCACGCGCGAGGTCCGGTAGAGGAGCACGATGCCCAGCGCGACCAGCGCGTAGAGGCTGCCGATGGCGAGCCCGCCGACGACGTACTGGATCAGAAGGGCCATGTCTTGAACCACACCTTGATCTTCAGCCACCGCCCATACAGGCC
>DATDEG010000213.1:0-2902 GCA_036523465.1 bacterium | reverse complement strand
GACCGAGTTCGATTAGTCTCAGGAGGTCAGTTGACGGACCTCGGTGTCGGGATGTGAGTTGTGAGTGAGCGCGACGGACCATCCTGCCAGACCCTGCCGTTGAGTTGGGCCCTCACGGGCAGGTATAATGACCTGGCGGTTGGGCGGTTAGCTCAGGTGGCTAGAGCGCATCCTTGACATGGATGAGGTCGCAGGTTCAAGTCCTGCACCGCCCACCACGCAACTCCGTACTCCTATCGGCGAATAACAGCAAATGGTGATGCTGTTGCTGGCTCTTCTGCTGGTGCTCCTCCTGTTCGCGATCTTCGGGACCGGGTTCTTCCGATAGCCTCCGCTGCCGTGGTGCGTGGGCAGAGCCTCGTCAGTTTGGCAGCGCCGCGTTTCACGCATGGTCTTGATACGCGAAGGCGACGGTTACCTCAGATCCAGGACGCTATCCAACCCCCGGCGCAGCCCGACAAGTGAACTCACCTTACGGATCGCCAGAAGGGCCCCATCGACATATGGCAGAGCGCTGCTCCCCGCATCGTGGCGGAGCGTGAGCATCTGGTCGGGCATCCCAAAGATGATCTCGGCCGACAGTGTGAATCCAGGAAGCCGGATGGAGTGGATCTGCGACCCGCTGAGGTGGGCGCCGCGGGCCTCCACGAGACCCCGGGTCTCTTCGACGGGAACGGCGAGTGCCGCTGGACGGATCCGTGACAGTCGCGCCGCCAGCTCTCGCGTCGTTCCGCTCGGCGCGTCTCGTTTCTCGCCATCCGCGTAGTCGATGATTTCCCACTGGGGGATGAGCGTAGCCGCCATCTCGGCGAATCTCTGCAGCAACACCGCGGTCAGGGCGAAATTGCCGACGGCCAGCACCCCACGGGCCTGGCGCTCGGCCTCAGTCGCGATGTCGTCATAATCGGTCGAAGTCAGTCCGGAGGTGCCGATCACGACGTGCGCGCCGTGATGCAGCGCGGCCAGGGCGTTGGATTTCGCGACCTCGGGTTTCGTGTACTCGAAGAAGACATCGCAGGGATAGGCCAGCGCCTCCTCGGCCGTTGCGTAGATCGGGCAGGTCAGACCCGGTTCGGCCAGCACGTCACCAAGGCTGCGCCGCGCATGGGTCCGCGATACCGCAGCCACCAGGACGATGTCGCCGGATCGGGCGATCCCGCGGGCCAAGGCGGATCCGGCCCATCCCGTCGCGCCTGCGAGACAGACTCGGATAGTCATCACCGCGGCAGCGGCTGGGCGACGACATAAATCAGGGCGGAGCCCTCGACCGTGCAGATCTGAGGCCGCAGGAGCATCATCGCGGTCTCCTCATACGGCGCCGTGAAGACCTGCAGCTCAGCCAGCGTGTGGAGGTCGAGGACCTTGCCCATCTCAGTTCCCTTCGGGACGATGGTGCCGACCGCCGCCTCGCGGAGCGTCGGCACGAAGATGCCGCCCACCAGGGTGCGCGCCGCCTGGGTCGCCCCGACATCAATGGCCGGCTCGGCCGGCTGCGGCGGTGGATCCAACGCCAGGACACCGAGGTTGAAGAGGGCGCGCTCGAGCCCAGCCGTGATGCGTTCCGCCCACTGCATCTCCTGGCTCGAGCGTCCGCCGACCTCAACGTTGGCCACCTTGATTCCCAGCGACCGCGCATAGGTGGTGAGCCCGCCGGGCTTGTTGGGGGCGTTGCTGATGAACGGTGCCCCCAGATCGGCGGCCAGCCGCTCGGACCCCTCGAACCGCTTGACGAATGCGTTGACGCACCACGTCCCGCCGCCGTGGAGGTCGATGACCACGTCGCTGTCGGCGATCAGCGGGGCGATTGCCGCGGCGAGGCGGCTTGTGTGCGATCCGGCCGCATCACCGGGGAACACGCCGTCGAGATCGAGTGCGTTGGGGGAGTCGATCCAGGAATTCCGGCGTTCGACTTCGGCGGCGAGCGCGTTCGCCGTGAAAATCACGCGGAGCCGTCCGGTCAACGCGGAGAGGGGGCGCCGGCAGAGCATTTTCATCGCCAGCGCCGACCACGGGCCCTCGTCGCCGTGCGTTCCGGCGATGAGCGTCGCCCGGACGCCCGATGGGCCGGCTTCCCCGTACCGGAATGGGATGAACTGTGCCGAGGCATGGGCGGTGATCCGCCCTTCACGCCACTGCAGCGCGTCATAGATCGTCGTCATGCAACCCCTCCTGAAGATGCGTACTTGCGATACCATTCCTGCCGCGCGCGGAAATCATCGGGGTAGAGCGTCACCTTTTCCGGGGTGAACTCGAAATCATCTCCCTCGCGGGCGATCGTCTGGATGAGCGGGGCGGCGTCGAAGCGGTAGCCGCTGAACCGTCGCGGCGGCTGGGCCGCGAGCCAGGTCCAGGCCCGTCCGAGCTCGACCGGGTCCGCCCATTCACTGCGCACGGACTCGGGCGTTTGATCATACTCGGCCCAGGTGATCCGTGTAGGCTTGATGCGCGTCCCCGGACCGATGGTGTTGACCGCGATGTTGGCAGCGCCGGCCTCCAGCGCGAGCGCCTTGACGAATCCTTCGATCCCGTGCTTGATCGTGCAGTAGGCGACCTCCTCGGTGTACCCTCGCAGGCTGGATCCGCTGGCGATCCCGATGATATGGCCTCTGCCCTGGGCCTTCATCTGCGGCCACGCGGTGTGGACGCAGTTGAACAATCCGCCGAGGCCCACGTGCATCTGACGCCACCACTCCTCCGGCGTGAGGGCTTCGAATGTGATGAGCGGCATGTAGATGGCGTTGGGCACGATGACGTCGAGTCTTCCCCAGCGCTCGATGATCATCTGGGTCACCTCGGCGCAGGCGGTGAGGTTGGCGACGTCAGAGAGGCAGGTGAGATGGTCGGTTCCGTCGGCGGCGAGATCCCGGGCACAGCGCGCGAGGTCATCGCTGTGGATGTCCGT
>DATDEG010000212.1:0-2116 GCA_036523465.1 bacterium | reverse complement strand
CCAGCGGATGGAATTGCGCCAGGAGCGCACGCTCGACCCCAGCCCCGGTCTTGTACCCGGACCACAGCCCGTTGCGGAAGGACTCGATGACGTGGTCGGTGGCCACGCCGAGACGCGTGGCGCCGGTTTCGATCATCTGCAGCACTGTCTGCAGCACGCCGATGACGGCCCCGTAGGGTGGATCCTCCCCGGCCTTGTGGAACCGGCGCAGGCCGTAGAAGTGACGGAACAGCTCGTAGGTCCCGTCGAGGAGATGAACGATCACTAGGCGCCGGCGTCGAGCGACCGCGGGATGGACGCGGTGATCTTCGTCCCCTGGTTGAGGATGCTCTCGACCTCCAGGCGGCCGCCGACGCGGGCGGCCCGCTCCCGCATGGAGCGCAGGCCGAGGTGGCCGGGGGCGTCCTCGGTAGTGAACCCGATCCCGTCGTCGCCGATCTCCAGCACGAGCTCGTCGCCGCCGTTGTGGACGCGCAGGTCGACGCGGCGGGCGTGCGCGTGCTTGATGATGTTGTTCAGCGCCTCTTGGGCGATGCGGTAGGCAGTCTCCTTGATCTCGTAGGGCAACTCGGGCTCCTCCCCGAGGTCGGCGCGGATGTCGAGCCCGTGGCGTGCGCGCACAGAGTCGATCTGCTTGGTCAGGGCAGCGAGCAGTCCCTCCGTCTCGAGCGTCTCCGGGCGCAGTTCGAAGATGAGCGCCCGCATCTCCGCCAGGCCGGCGTCGGCCAGTGAGAGGACGTAGTCCAGCGGCTCGGCGGCCTGCGTGGGATCCTGATCGAGCAACGTGCGTGCCGTCCGCGCGCCCAGCGCGATCCCGTAGAGCGCCTGCGACACGGAGTCATGCAGCTCACGGGCGAGCCGCTGGCGCTCCTCGAGGATCGCCTTCTCTTTCGCTTCCGCGATGAGACGTGAATTCTCGACGGCGACGGCGGCTTGACCTGCGATCGCCGAGAGAAAGGCGATTTCCAGCTGGCTCGGGCCCTTCCTGCGGGGATAGAAGACGTTGAGCGCGCCGATCGCGTTCTTGCGATAGATCATGGGCAGGGAGACGACCGAGTCCCACGGCGCATCGCGCAGGTAGGGGTAGATGGGTGCGAACGCCGGATCGTTGAGGAGCTGCGCACGGACGCTGCTGTGGATCAACGGACGCCGCTCGCGGACAGAGTCGACGTTCGGCTTGGCGCCCCGGCGCCGCGCCTCCGCCCACAGGGCGTTGACCTCCGGACCCTCGGGGAGGCCATAGGATCCCCACACGAAGCGTCCTTCTGAGGTCAGGCGGAGGTCTCCATGCTCGTCGACCAGGAACACACAGCACGCGGCCGTCCCCGTGGCCCGTACGACGCTCTTCGCCAGCTTGGAGAGGGTGGGCTCCAGTGATTCGGCAAAGGCGACCTGCGAGGCGATCTCCGAGAGGACCTCGACCTTCCGGGCCAGGCGCTGCATCTCCGCGACGTCATGGAACATCACCGCGACCAGGCAGCGTCCATCGACCATGAGGAGGGCCGCCGTGAATTCGGCTTCATAGGTTTCCCCGTTGGCGCGCGTCATCACGAAGCCGCCGCGCATGATCGACCCGGGAGGCTGCGTCGCCTCATGCTGCTTGATCGCTTCCTGCAGGGCCGCCCGGGCGTCGGCCGGCATCGAGCCATAGGCATCCGCGCCAAGCAACTGATCCAGACTGTAGCCGGTGATCTGACAGGCCGCCGGGTTCGCGTAGACGATCCGGTCGTGCTCGTCGATCAAGATGACGGCCTCTGACGATGCCTCGAGAGGGACGGACAGCGCCGCGAGCGGCGCGTGCTCCCGGATCATCTGACGGCACTCTCCTGAGGCAGGGGCACGATGCCGATCCGGGCGGCGTACAGCGCCGCCTGCGTGCGGCTCTGTAGGCCGAGCTTGGCGAGGATGCTGCTTACGTGCGTCTTCACCGTCTTCTCCCCGATGCCCAATCCCTGCGCGATTTCCTTGTTGGCTTTGCCCTCGGCCACCAACCGGAGGACGTCCGTCTCGCGTTCGGTGAGTGTCTCCGGGCTGTCTGGAGCGCGGACTTCACGCATGAGTCGGGCGGCCGCATCCGCGGACAACTGGACCTGACCGGCGGCGGCCGCTCGGATCG